>JAFAGX010000329.1 GCA_019237515.1 Acidobacteriaceae bacterium | reverse complement strand
TTCAGCGACGCCTACGACGCCGATACCGGAGCGCGCAAATGGCGTTTCTATACCGTGCCCGGGCCGGGCGAGCCGGGACACGATTCGTGGGAAGGCGATTCGTGGAAGGTCGGCGGCGCACCCGCGTGGAACACGGGAACCTACGATCCGGCGACGAACCAAATTTTCTGGCCGACGGGAAATCCTTCACCCTCCAATCGCGGCGCCGGGCGCGCAGGTGACAATCTTTATAGCAACAGCTTGCTCTCGCTCGATGCCAATACCGGAAAACTGAACTGGTCTTTCCAATTCACTAAGCACGATGAGCACGACTGGGATGCCACGCAAGTCCCTGTAATGATTGATGACGGGGAGAAGCACCTGATCACACAAGCCAACCGCAACGGATTCTTTTACGCACTCGATCGCAACACCCACAAACTCCTGTTCGCAAATCCTTATGCGAAGATCACCTGGACTGATAGCAAAGACCCGGAAGGCCGGCCTGTCTCAAACAAAAATGCCGAACCTACCGCGGAAGGACACAGCGTTTGCCCCGGAGCCCTCGGTGCCACTAATTGGATGTCTCCTACATTTGACTCGCAGACTGGGCTCTTTTATGTGACTGCGCGCGAAGAGTGCGACATCTTCAGCACAGCGCCCCAACCTTACGAAGCCGGCCACGCCTACTATGGCAGCGCGTATTTTCCATCGGACGAAGCCGAGCCTTACTGGGGGGCATTGCGAGCCATGGATCCCTCAACCGGACAAGTCAAGTGGGAATTCCGTCATACCTCACCCTCATGGTCCGGCGTGCTCTCGACCGCCGGGGGCCTCGTCTTCACTGGCGATTCCGAGGGTAACTTCATTGCGCTGGATGCGGCTTCGGGGAAGCCCTTGTGGCACTTCCAAACCGGCTCTGCAGTTTATGCCGCGCCTATGGCCTTCGCTCTCGACGGAAAAGAATACATTGCGATCGCCGCTGGCAGTTCGCTCTACGCTTTCGCTCTTCCGTGACCTCTTCCAGGCACAATTGCTTCTCTGCAGCGAACAACTCTCCACTTGTCATTCCGAACCCGCTTCAGCGGTGAGGAATCTGCAGTTTAAGAAGCAATTTCTCACTTCGTGTCCTTCATGCTTCAGCTCATCCGTAATGAGTCATACACTCGCCAGAATTCCTTCATCTCCTCCGGCTTTCCCAATGACACGCGAACGTACGTGCTCAGCGGTGGAAACTCCCGTCCGATCCACACGTTCTTTTTCCGAAATTCCTCTACCACCTGCTTCGTCGGACGCCGTACGTCCACCATGACAAAATTCGTGCACGAGTCGATCGGCTTCAGCCCTCGCACACTTGCCTGTTTGAAGAATTCCTGCCGCGTGCTTGCATTTCTCCTCACAACTTCCTCAGCACTGGCCGTGTCGTCCAGCGCTACTGACGCACACCGAATGACGACTGCATTCACGCTGACCGGACTGATATGCGGACGCAGCCGCGAAATCAACTTCGGCGACGCCACCGCGTAGCCCAGTCGCATCCCCGCCAGTCCGTATACCTTGGAGAAGGTCCGAGCCACAACGATCCGCTCGTCCGCCACCGCCCGATCCAGAAAAGATGTGTATCCGGGCGTTCCAACCGCAAAATGATGATAGGCTTCGTCAATCATCACCGTAGTTGTCGGAGGCAATTTTGCGACAAATGCCTCAATCGCGTCTCTCGAAGTCAAGCTTCCTGTGGGATTATTCGGATTGCAGATGTACACCAAAGGCGTATTCGCATCCACGCGCGCCAGCATCGCATCCAGATCGTGCGCATACTTCGCATCGAGCGGAACCGACACCACTGCCGCGCCGGCGACTTTCGCGAAATGCTCCGCTGTTTCAAAGGTCGGCGCAGCCTGCATCAATTTTTTCCCAGGCCCGAGCAACGCGACGGATGCAACTCGCAGAATCTCGCTCGAGCCGCATCCCACCAGCACGCGTTCCGGGGTTACGTTGTGCAGCGCCGCGAGCCGCTGCACCAGTGGCGCATATTCTGGCCGCGGATATCGGTTTGCCGTGCTCAGGGCTTCGCGCATGGATTCCAGCACCTTCTCCGATGGCCCATACGGGTTCTCGTTGCTATCCAGTCGCACCGGCCCACTAACGCTCGTCTCCTGTGCTGCTTCTGGGGCTCGCAATGCTTCGGTCGCCGCCAATGGCAGAGTCACTAGCGCACTCGCGACTCCTCCCGCCACATGAACGAATCGTCGTCTCGATAAAATCATTTTTCCTCCGCTGCCGCGAAACTGAAATCCAGACCGCAAGATTATGCCAGAACCCACCAACATCCGCCGCGTTCCTGAGCGACTTAATGATGGCGTGTTCGCCTCGCTTCCTTAGTTAAAGTGGACTATCCAGAACCTGTCACTGACATCCACTTCCATCCTTCCCCTATAATCCCTCATGGACTTCGACCAGTTGGTCACCTTCCTGGAAGTTGCCAAGTTGGGTAGTTTCTCGCGTGCGGGGCAAAAAGTGTTTCGCTCCCAATCTGCCGTCAGCGCGCAAATTCGCCAACTTGAGCAGGAATACGGCGACAAACTCCTCGACCGCTCCGGTAAGGTCGTCCGCCTCACACCTGCTGGCAGGGTCTTCTTCAACTACGCCGAGCGCATGCAAAAACTGCGCGAGGAGTCGCTGCTCGCCGTCGCTGATCAGGGCGTCACCCCACGAGGCACTCTCATCATCGGCGCCAACGAAGCCACTTGCCTCTACGTTCTTCCCAAAGTCTTTGCGGAATATTGTCGCCTCTATCCCGAAGTCCACATCAGCATCTACCGCAATTTCAGCTACAAGATTATCGAGAAGCTGGAGAACGGCTCGATCGACGTCGGCATCATCACATTACCGGCCAAGTCTCCCAGCCTGAAGACACACTCCATTTTTCGCGACCAACTCATGCTGATGGCTTCACCCGCGAACTCATTAGCAGGCAAGAAGAGTGTCACGATCGATGACATTGCGAAGCAGCCATTGCTGGTCCCCAAAACCGGATACACCCGCCAGCTCATGGACAAGTTATTCCGCCCATACTCGCAACTTCAAATTCGCATGGAATTGCCGAGCGTCGGAATGATCAAGAGCTTTGTCGCGGCCGGGCTGGGCGTATCGCTCATTAGCGCGAGCTTCGCCCACGATCAGGTTGCTGCCAGAGAAGTCGTCGTTATTCCCATCGACGGTGTCGAACTGTGGCGGGAACTGGGCCTCGCTTATCGCCGCGATCGCACTCATACCCGCTCTACTACTACTTTCATCAGCACGGTCCGCCAGCTCGCCGGATCCGAAAAGCGGCCTTCGTCCCATACCCAGCGTGCCTCCAACGGCATGTAGCTCTTAATCTATATCCGCATTGTCATCCTGAGCGGAGATGGCTTTCGCAAAGCGAAAGATATCGCAGTCGAAGGGCCTCTTGATATTCGACTGCTGCACAGGCCTATCTGGGAGTTTTCACCAGGGAGTAGGTCGGAAACAACCGAAACTCCGTTGTCATCCTGAGGCAGGGAATCGCCCGCTCCACGGACGATTCCTAACGAAGGATCTATGCATTTCTTACGGACACAGCGGAGTGTTTCTCTCGCTTTGTCATTCCGAGGAGGCCAGCGACGAGGAATCTGCTGTTTCAGCAGATTCCCCCGCACCCAAGCCAACTAGAACGAATACTTCAGCGAGAACTGGATCAGCCTTGGCGTTCCAATCGTGGACGTAATCGGTGCCGACCCCGATCCTGGCGTCGAAGCCACCGCCGCCACAGCCGGAATCGCAAACGACGGATGGTTGAAGATGTTGAAGAAATCGGCAAGGAATCTCAGATTCTGTCCTTCGGTCAACTTAAATATCTTCCCAAGGCTGAAATCCGCGTTCTTTTGCGGCGGCCCAGTGATGCAGTTCCTGGGCGTGTTTCCGTATAGCGTGACGTCGCTCGGGCCGCCCGTGGAGAGCCTCGCAACCGGATCCGGTTGGTAAGCTGCCGGATTGATCCAGTTACTCAGGCGTTGCGTTGTGCTTCCGGTGCTGGACGCGTTGGCGCAACTGAAGCCCGGGCTAAACGTTGCCGTTACCTCACCCGGGCTCGCCAATTGGTAAGCGCTGCCTCCCGCAAAATCGAAGACCGTGAACGGCGCACCTGATTGCAGAATGAAAACTGTGCTGGCTTCCCAACCACCAAACACCCCCTTGACAAAGCTGTTGCTCGCGCTCAGGGAAGGCAGTTGGTATACGGCGCTCGTTACCCAGCGCTGTCTTCGCGCAAAATCGGAGAGCCCGCGAGAATCTCGTGGGTTGGTCTGATCGTTGAAGCGAGCCACAAATGCCACCGACGCTGTCGAAACATCGTCGATCGAATTTGCGTACGTGTAGGCGCTTTGGAAATAAAGCCCTTTGCCGAAATGGTGTCCAAGCGTCGCCTGCAAAGCGTTGTAGTGTGAATCAGAGTTGGGCAGGAAAGCCTCGTAAAAGCCCGAACCAAGCCCAAGATAAGGGTCCCTCGCATTAGCATTTTCGAACGTGGTGTCGCTAATCGTGCAAGAACCGGGGCCCCCGGTTGCACAGTTGTACGGAATCGTAATCGGGTGTTGCGGCGTGGCCGGATTAGCCTGATCGGGATCCGACGTGGCGCGCAGCCGGGCGCCATGCGTGCCCACATACCCGAGCTCTGCGTACCAGTCGTGGCCAAGCTGACGCTGAATACTGAAATTCCACTGCTGCGTCGTCCCAATCACCCAATGGAAGGGAACCTGCAGACCGAATAGCGTAGGTATGTTTCCCGTGAAGCCCGGCGCGCACTGCGTGGGCGAAGTTGAAGCCACCCCGGTTCCAATCGCAAGTGTGCAGCTTGGTTGAAATCCGCTAAACTTCGAGGCCTTCGCCACGAAAGGTTCGGTCGGAGGAGCGCCGAGTGGCGGAATGCCGGGAAACCCTGTGGTCGCATTGGGCTGAAATAGATTGGCAAGGCTGTCCGGTCCCGGCACTCCCGGGAAAGTCAGCGGAAAATACGGAGGCGCAAGCGCCAGATTGTCGACCGCGCCCAGATCTTCGCGCACGCTATAAATACCGTAACCGCCGCGGATCGATGTGGTGTGGCGCCCCGCTACGTCGTATGCAAACCCGACTCGCGGCTCCCAAACCGTAGCGTACTCGTTATTGAGTCCGGCCTGGTTCAGTGTGCCGGTCAGGCCTGCAAGATGGTAATTATTCGCGCATTTGGGATACACGAACGGCTGTCCGGTCGTGAACATCAGGTTAGGATCGGTATTTCCCGTGCGGCAGAGCGTATCGTATGGCGCGCCTACAAATTCATTGCGCACTCCAAGGTTCAAGGTCAGGTCTTTGCGGATACGATAATCATCCTGCGCAAACCAGGAATAGCTCGGGACTCGATAGTCGTGAGTCCCAAGTCCCCCGCCACCGTTCGCCAACGATGGATCGCCCCCAAGAAAGCTCAGGAAATCGTTGCCAAACAACGGCACCGCCGGCGCGAAATAGACCAAACCGTTGTCGCCAATCGGTAAGCTGCGACGCATCGTAACCCGGTCGATTTCACCCCCTACACGCAACTCGTGCGCTCCTTTTGTCCAGCTCAAAGTATCAATCCACGCAAAATTGTCGGAGAGCGCATATTGCAGTTGCGTGGGATAAGGCCCGAACGCCCACGTCCCAAACTGTAGTTTGTACATATTCGGGTCGCCATTCGCGGTCGGAGGATTAATGCCCACCTGAGCGCCGGTGACCGGTGGCTGGTTACTCAGCTTGTCGCTGATGATATTGATCCCAAACCGAAATTCATTCACCAGCGTGTTGCTGAAAATGTGAGTTTCCGTGATGCTGCCGAAGCGGCTGTGCAGCGGAACGTTCAACGGAAAATTCAAATTGTTCGTGCCCGGCAATCCCCCCGTCTGAATCCCGTAAGAATCGGCTCCGAACGGCTCGAAGGTGGACGAATCCGACCAGAAGAAGCGTTCCGCAAGATGATCTTTTCCGCTATTAAACTCCCGGTTCCAATTCGCGGTGAACTGATCATCAGTAAATTTCCCAGGATCACTTATGACGAGTGGCCCGTAGTTGGGTGCTCCATTCGTTAATCCCGGCGTGCCCGGGACGGTTGGGAATAGATATCCACCTCCGCCCCCGCCGAACTGATTACTTTTCGCATTCAGAATGGCCAAAGCTACCGGATCAATCCCGGTCATCCCTTTCGGAAGACCGCCTGGGAAAAACGTGCTGATCAGGTTTGCCGCCGAGCGATCGGCTGGCATCACTGGAATCGCGGTATTGATGTACGTTCCCGGCGAATCGCCGC
>JAFAGX010000377.1 GCA_019237515.1 Acidobacteriaceae bacterium | reverse complement strand
CTCGTTTTGCTCTTTCTGCTCTCCACCGGGTTTGCCCGGAAGATTGCGGGGCGGAACTTCTGCAGGCTGTACAGTTTGGCCGGGAGTCGTACCTGGTATGGATTCGAGCTTGATGTTAATCTCCATCGCTTGGCCCGCCGTCAGATTCAAGGTCGCGGGCGCGCGAGGTCCATATCCGGCGCCAGTTGCGGTGATGTCATAAGCTCCAGCGGGCAGATCGCGCAACCGGAATATTCCTTCCGAGTTGCTCACCGCCGTATACGTTTTATTGTTTGTACGTGATTTAGCTGTGACGGTAACGCCATTTACGGGCCGGCCGTTCTCATCCATTACCGTTCCAAGTAGCGCGGCAGGTTTGGCGGCGGCGGTGGGGGATTTTCCGGGAATTCGCGGTTCTTGCGTCTCGGCCGCCAATTGAGCGGCCGCAAGACAGAAGGCCACCGCCAACATCATGCGATGATAACGAAACCAGCCAAGTCGCCCGCGGTTCACTGCGCTGAAAGCCCTCCCCAGAGTTCTCCAGAAGAAGCAGTAGGCTAAGTATTTTGCTTAAGTTCCGAAGTCGGCATTTTTACCACTTGCGAGAGAAGTTTTCAAAGAAAATTTGTTGAAAAGTTCTGAAGGCTCGTTAGCCATGGATCTATGCTGGCTGGTGGTCTCGGGCTTCTTCCCGGGCACGGTTCACGTCACTAACGTCCCCGAGGACGATAATGATGGAACCTTCTCGCAGCAGCTGGCCAGCGGGAGGATTCACCACAAAATCGGTGCTTATTCGAGAATCCGCGTTCTTGATTGCAAGCGTCAGGAGGTTATAGCGAGTTTTTAAGTCCAGACGGTCCAGCGACGAACCATTCCAGCCAGAGCCCTTGGGGACTTCGATCTGTTCCACGCGAAGCGTTCGTGCCTGCTCCTTAAGCATCACATCCAGAAATTCCACAACATGAGGGCGCAGCACCTCGCTCGCGAGCCTTAAGCCTCCAATACGATTGGGAGAAACCGTGGCATCAGCGCCAGCCTTCAGCATCCGGTCGGAGAACTTCTCTTCATCGGTGCACCGCGCGACGATACGAATCGACGGGCTCTTCTGCCGCACCAGGAAAGTGATCACCAGGTTATCTTTGTCAGCGGAAAGGCCAGCAATCAGACCCTTTGCTTGTGCAACTCTGGTGTAATCCAGGATGGCTTCGTCGGTTGCATCTCCGATGACATACAGGACGTCGTGATAGGTCTCGCGGAATTTCTGCACTGGATCTTCATGGCTCTCGATCACAACAAAGGGAGTGCCAGCGGCTTGTAATTCAGCTGCGACGTAGCGTCCCGTGTCCCCAAGACCGCAGATAATGTAGTGGTCGGTCAGAGCGCCGATTTGCTTCTCCATCTTGCGCCTCCAGAACAGATTGCCAAGTTCGCCCTCGACGAGAAAAGCCGTTACCACAGAAAAAACGTAGACCATCGTGGCCACGCCAAAAAGGACGATGAAAATATTGAAAATCCTAAGGGTGGGATTGTGGCTGGTGTCGACAATTTCCCCGTAGCCCACTCCCGACAGTGTGATGACCGCCATGTAAAGAGCCTGGAGGAAGCTGACATTCGGTCCACCCAGAATTAGGTAGCCGCTAATGCTGGTTACCGAAATCGCCAGCAGGGCCAGGAGTGGGTAAGTGAGCCTTCGCCGCAGGTTCATGCGTGTTTTCGCGAGGAAAGGAGCAGCATTTTAGCACGTTTTTTCAAGGTGACCTCGGAGGGTCTAAATCGAGCCGGCATTGCAGCACGGCATTCAAGGACTACTTTTCAGGAACAAATTCCAGGAAGTGAAATGAGTGTCCTTCCAAATCAACGTAAATGCCTGATGCCGCGAGGTCGCTACCGGTTCTTCGGCCATAGTCGAGGATTTGTAACGGGTCGCGGAGATTCCAGTCGTGATGTGCCAGATCATTCCACGGCACCTTGATACGTGCCTGACTGCGCGACTTCGACAAGTTCAGGACCTGCAAGTACTTTGCATCTCCAAGGCGCCAACACCAGGAAACCAGATTCTGAAAACTCTCGTTATCAGGCCAGCCCCACTGTTCGCAAAGCTGCCATTCCCCTCGATCAATTTCAAGTTTGCACGCAAGCTCAAGGAGCCTCTCGTAAAACCTTCTTAGTTCCTCATCTGGTTTTTCGTCGGGACACTGGCCCAGGTGCACGCTCAACTTAATCTTTGATCCTGACATTTGGCCGTCATGCAAAAGCTTGGCACCCGGCAGGGTCATCAGCGCTACAGCGGCAACACGGTTTTGGGTAGCGGAGAAAACCGCTGCCGCCCGTGGCTCGTCATGATTTTCGAGAAAACGAATGAGGCATCTCTGATAGTCAAGTGAGGCGCTTAGATGGGCTCGAATCCCTTGTGGATTTCCTTCCACCAGCCGGTCGTAAAGCCGCTTGTCATAGCAGTAATCGAAGCCTTGCTGCATCAGTTCCCACTCGAGGTCCCAGTAGGCTTCTGCGACAAAAATAAAATCGGGATAAAGTTGGCGAATCTGTGGAATGACGCATTGCCAATACTCGCTTGCTGGCAGGGAGCCAGCCCGGTGCCCCCAAGTCTGGGCGAAAATACGATTGAGCAGCAGCATGGCCATATCGCAGCGAACGCCATCACATTGCGTCGCAATCTGCTTTAGTGTCGCAAGCGCCGCCGAACGCAATCCCGGATTGAATACATTCAGCTGGACAGTGTCGGGCCATGGCGGGAAATACGGATCACGGCCTCTCGCGAGCGTATTTTTGCCAACGAAGAAAAATGCTTCCGGATGCTGCTCGTACTCGCGCCGATCCCCCTGTACAAAATACTCAGGATGGTCTTCAGTCCACGGGTGATCAGGAGCGACATGGTTCGGCACAAAATCCAGCAGCAGTCGCAAGCCACGAGTGGCGAGTTGGCGGCGTGCTTCGGCTAGACCCTCAGGCCCCCCTAATTCACCGTCCACCGAATAGTCCGCGATACAGTAAGGAGAACCAGAGACATGCCGGGGAGAAAATTCGCCAAATAATTGCCGGCATTCGGCCTGCACGTTCGAATCCGCTAGCGAGATTTTTCGGCCCGTGGCACTGCGTCGCCACACGCCCATAAGCCAGACACCATCCATGTGGGTCCGCGCCAATTCATCCCATATCTCGCCAGGAAGATTGCCGAGTGTGATCTTGCGGCGATAGCGCGAACTTAGCGCAGACAACCAAGTCCACGCGTTGATCTCATAAATCCAGGGTTGATTCGGCCACTTGGGCATTTTGCCGTTGTTGGGCGATGAACTGGTCGGCCTACCGTGAATTCAAGTCAGGGAAATACGCAAAGTTTGCGATGGCGATCTGGTCTTTGCCCGGTAAATAAAACCCGAATTTGCCCGCGGCAAGACTGCCACCCGTCGCCGTCCACCGGTCCAGTACAGACCAATTCTCTCCATCTTTGATCAGGTGAACAATTTCACTGGATAACACGCGTATTTGAATCGCCTCGAGGTTCTTTTTTTGGAATTTATGGGGCAATTTTACTTCGTCCGTCGCTTGGCCGTTCTTGACGATGGATCGATAGAAAAATTTATCGTCCATTTCGAATCGAACATAGTTGGCAGGATCAGAAAAATTGAGGGCCCACTGCAGCCGTTTCCCTTTTTCCAGGCTCACAGCAAAAGAAAAAATTCCAGCGCTTGGTTTCGCACCGAAGAGAACAAAACCACCGCCCTTGCGAACATAAGTGCCGTTTTCTTGTTTCCATGCAGACGGATCATCCCATTTGTCCATGCCGGCAGGATCGAGCGCGAGATCGATTTTGCGAAATTGTCCCGCGACTACATCCAGGCTCTTTGTCCGGATTACATCGCCACCGTTCCGTGCCGTGAGCGTGTAGGTTCCCGGGTTAAGATTCAGCACCGCTCCGTTCGTAACTTTGATAGGCAACTCGCCACCCTTGATTAAGATTAGCTGAGCGTCTGCAGAAGAAAAATTGATTTGCAGCGCTCCGGTAGATGCTTGCAGCGAAGCCTCGGTACCCGAGAGAGCTGTAGCAGAGCCCGCCACAAAGCGCTTTTGCACACGCTTGGCTTCTAAGCGATCTTTGCGCAGAGTAATCACGTGATCCCCGGGGCTAAGGTTCTCGAGCCTTAAAGTCCCATCGGGAGCGATCGTTCCCATTGCAATGTCATCCACAAGAACCTGTGTGCCACTGGGCGCACCGGTGATGCTCAGCGCCGCAAAGTGTGGAACGGCAGCCAAGTTGAATGCGACGGTACTCTGTTCACCTTTGCGAACTAGAACTTTCTGCGGAGTCACATCCTGAAACCCGGGCTTTG
>JAFAGX010000185.1 GCA_019237515.1 Acidobacteriaceae bacterium | reverse complement strand
CGCCGAGAATCCGCTTCGCTTCCTCGGGCGTGAGATTCGCAGCTCCGCCGCTCATTGGATCGACGGCGTAGTGACGTGATGCCGGCCACATCAGGTCGAGGTAATAACCGAATGACAGAATGCCGCGATAGCCGTGCTTGGCTGCTTGCGCGAGCGAATCCTGTCCGCGCCAGGATTGCACGACAACATCATTCGGCAGATCAGGATTTAAAACCTCGTCCCAACCCACCATGGTTTTTCCGTGCTTGCTCACCAGTTTCTGAACCCGCTTGTTGAAGTAGGCTTGCAGTTCCTGATTGCTCTTGCGTCCGTGAGCGCGCATGAAGGCCTGAATTTTGGGATTCGCGTCCCACTGCTTGCCATTTACTTCGTCTCCGCCGATGTGGAAGTACTTGTCCGGGAAAAGCTTCGCCATCTCACCGATGAACCCGTCGAGGAACTTATAAGTTCGCTCCTCGGTCGGATCGATGGCGGGATCGAAAATGCCCCATTTGCGCTCGATCTGATACGGCCCCGGCCCGCTCGCCAGTTCGGGGTAGCCGACGAACCAGGCAGTGCTATGTCCTGGCATATCGAACTCGGGGACTACACGAATTCCGCGATCATGCGCATAGGCGATGACCTCCCGCACTTGTTCCTGGGTGTAGAAGAGGCCGTCCGATCCCATCTCCTGTAGCTTGGGAAATTTCTTGCTTTCCACCCGAAAACCCTGGTTATCGGAGAGATGCCAGTGGAATACGTTCAATTTCACTGCGGCCATGCCGTCGAGATTGCGCTTGAGGACATCGAGGGGCTGGAAGTGCCGACTGACATCGATCATTAGTCCGCGCCAGGGAAATCGGGGTTGATCCTGAATTGTGAGCGCGGGGACTGCGAGGCCTTGGGGACTGGTTTGAACCAATTGCAGGAAGGTCTGCAAACCTCGCATGATCCCGAGCGAAGTCGCGGCATTGAGAGCCGCGCCGCTGCTCTTTATATCAAGCGTGTAGGATTCATCTTCCCCGAGTTCCTGCACATCTTTGCTGGCGTGATCGACGTGGACCACAAGTGTGCCTTGAGCGGAATCCGTTACTTTCATATCCAATGGCGACATTCCGGTCTGCCGCCGAAGATGGGTTATGAAAAGGTTCACGGCGCGACGAGTGAGCGGATCTTTGTCATTTGTGATTGCAACCGTGAATGACGTGTCGATCACCAATTGGCCAGAGCCCAAGCGAACGCTGCTGGGCATCGGCATGAGGTGCATATTTGAGGGCTCGTCAGCGAAGCAAGGGAGCACAGATAAAACAATCAGGATGGCAACAACTTGCAAGTTGTATCTCCGTGGTGAATGCGCAGGATAGTAGATCGGAAGAGGCTGGGCAAATACTTAGGAGAGCTTTCCGACGATCCGCATTGGTTTAGCACAGAGGTGTTAGGTGTGGCCTCTCACGAGCGACGAAATTTGTGTTCGGTGTGTGCGGAGCTTCGCTCCGCCGGGCAGGCGAGGGCGCCTGCCCCGACGTGACTCGGTGTGGTTGTTAATCCAGATCGGGCATGGAGCATGCCCCCGGACCACGCGGATCGCCGCACGCGCCACATGGACCGGCCGAGGGCGAAGCTGACGCGCTGGACGCCCCTTTCGCCGCCACTGCAAACACAGATAACTGAGGCGCTAATTTCTTGCTGTGGCATTTGGGGCATTCGGCTTTATCGCTGCCGAAGACCAAGGCTTCGAACTCGTGATCGCATTGTTTGCAGACGTACTCGAAAATAGGCATGTGATGACTCCTGAGGGCGCATTTCATTTAAATAAAATTCGCGGCTTTTCGCAAATTAAGCTGAGAATTTGTGATGGCGCAGTGTAATAAGAAAGCGTGCAATAACGCGCGATTCTGTCTCTCCCAGGTCAGCTCGCGAAACCCGCTCGCCGGACCTGGGCCACCGGCCCAATACTCAGGGATCAGGCGCCGGCCTTGCGCTTGCGGGGACCTCCTCCCCGTCCGAAGATCGCATCCAGCGCAATCGGCCCAGCTCCGAAGAAAATCAACGCCAGTGCAATGGTCGCCAGCGTCAGGGGAAATTCATAGCCGCCTTTGGCGAACATGCCATTTTTCCAATGCACCTTCCAGATTGCGACCACCAGATCAATCAAGATGAGCAGGGAAAAAATCCGGGTCAAAAGGCCAACGATCAGGAAGATGCCGCCGAAAAACTCGGCGAACGCAGAGGCGTAGGCGAGCCATCCTGGCAGGCCGAGGCTCGCCACCCGGTGAACGTGCTGAGATAACCCGCCATGGAAGACTTTCCCGTAACCATGGCCGATCATAATCACACCGACGACTAGCCGAAGCGCCAGCAGGCCCAGCGGTTGTAGGCGATCGAGAAAGCGCAAAGCCTTCCTCCGTCATGAGATTAAACCAAAAAGTCCCAAACCACAGAGGACGCGGAGGCTCACAGAGAAGAACCGTGTAAATCACAAAGAGTCAGGGAGAAAACGCTGGGCCAATTTGCGAACTGAAGTCCCGCGGAAAATGGCGGATTCCCTGTGTTTTGTAGGGCTTTTTGCGGGCGGTGGCACGTTGGTACCGTCTGTAATACTTTCGTTATGCGCTCGACCCTCCCCGGGAACCTGCCCTATAAACACTTCTACATATTGTATTCAGAGTAATTTAAATCACTATATGTAGCTATAAATTGCAACTGGGGTTTCGCGATATTCCAGAAAACAGGCATAAAACTCGGTAAAACTCGGAATTCAGCCTTGACCTGACGCCTTTCCGGGTTGATATATGCTCGGGGCACTCGAATTCTTCGGGAAGCCTTGCTTCTGGGGAATTCTCTCCCAATTCGCCCTGCGGACCGGTAGGCGCGGGCAAATCACTTCTGTGGAAAGGGAACAATTATGGCCGACTCGCGTGAAGTCATGAACATTCGCCAGGCTTCGCAGTACCTGGGAGTGAGTCCGGACACGCTGTACAAGTACGTGGGGGAACAAAAGATTCCCGCCTTCAAACTGGGCAACCGCTGGCGTTTTAAGAAATCCAGGCTCGACCAGTGGATGGAAGAGAAGTCCAGCCAGATGGAGGCAAAAAGCAGGAAGAAGTCGAAAGCGGCAGCCAGCGCTGCCGGATCGCCGTAGGCGAAAACAGCAGCCGGCTAGAACGGCTGATAAGGCGGGCACATGTTTCGATTCGGAGCGAAGACGATTGTTGGTCTGGATGTGGGCTCTTCGAGCATTAAAGCGGTCGAACTCAAAAAGAGTCGCGAAGGGCTGGAAGTGGCACATCTCGGAATTGAGCCGCTGGCGCCAGATATTGTGGTCGACTCCATGATCGTCGATTCCGGCACCGTTTCCAGTGCCATTGCAAAGCTTTTTACCGATAACGAGATCAAAACCCGCGCGGTTGCAACCTCGGTCAGCGGACACTCGGTGATCGTGAAGAAGATTTCGCTGCCCTCCATGAGCGATCAGGAGTTGGCCGACACGATCCAGAAGGAAGCAGCCCAGCACATCCCCTTCGATTTGGCTGACGTAAACCTCGATTATCAGATTCTTTCCGAAGACGCGGGCAGCCCACAGATGGACGTGCTGCTCGTCGCGGTCAAGAAGGACAAGATTCTCAACTACACCAACGTACTCTCGATGGCTGGGAAAACCCCCGCTATCGTGGACATCGATGCTCTCGCGCTGCAGAACTGCTACGAGTACAACTACGAGCCGGCGCCGGGCCAGGTGGTGGCGCTGCTGAATCTGGGCGCCAGCGTTATGAACATCAACATCGTGAAAGGCACGACTCCGCTGTTCCCGCGCGACGTCAGCGTTGGTGGTCATCAATACACGGACTCACTGCAGAAGGAATTGGACCTGAATTTCGACGATGCCGAGAAGCTCAAGCTGGGCGAGAAAGTGGGGACCGTAAGCGAAGATGCCAAGACCCCGATCCTCCAGCAGGTGACCGAGATTATCGTGCTGGAAATTCAGAAGACATTCGACTTTTTCCGCGCCAGCGCTGCAGGGGAGCACATCGAGAAGATCTTTCTCGCGGGCGGTTCCTCCAAGGTTCCGGGGTTGGTCGAGGCATTGCGGCAGGAATTTTCGTTGCCAGTCGAGATCCTCAACCCGTTCCAGCGGATCGCGCCGCCTGCACAGGGCCATGGAGTGGAACTGATCGAAAAAAATGCCGGGCAGCTGGCGGTTGCGGTGGGTTTGGCACTAAGGAGCTTTGAGAACCTATGATCCGAATCAACCTGCTTGGAGCACCAAAACCGAAGAACAAGCGCAGCGCTGTTCCGGCAGTCAGCTTCGAGATGTCGATGGGGGAGCCGGGCTCGCCGAAGATCAAGATCCTGGTCGTGCTGTTGCTGGCGGCCTCTCTGAACGGCCTGTATTGGTATCGGCTCGATCGTGAAAGTAAGGGACTTGCCAAGAAAATGCAGGTGGCGGAACAGAAAAATCGTGAGTTAGCCGACGTAAAGGCCCGTTACCTCGAGCGCCAGCGAGAAGCCGATAACTACAAACGCCGAGTTGATGTGATTGATCAATTGCGCGCGAGCCAGGCTGGCCCGGTCGAGCTGCTGAACACTGTCGGTGACACCATCAACAGCACCGAAGCGGTATGGCTCACGACGATGAAAGACTTGGGAGCCAACGTGGATATCGAGGGTATGGCGCTTAGCACGGATGCAGTGGCCGCTCTGATCCACAACCTCGAGAAGACTGGCCGCTTCAGCAGTATTGAGATCAAAGAAACGTTTCAGGATGACTCCTACAAAGAAATGCAGGCGTTTCAGTTTACGTTGACCTGCACAAAGGCGAAGTCGTAGAGGGCGGGGAAGGTATGGAAAAACTCAGCGAAATGCCGAGTCTGAAGCAGTGGGGGGCGTTGATCGCCGCGGCTGTTCTGGTGACTGTCGGACTGTATTTCACAGTCTTCAAGTCCCAGAAAGAAGCCAACGCGCAGGTGCAGCAGAAGCTCAATGCGAAGCTGCGCGAGAACGCCGAACTGGAATCTTATCGGCCGAAACTCAAGGACATGGAGCGGCAAGTCGCCAATCTCAAACAGCAGCTTGAGATCGAGCGCCGCATCGTGCCTGACGAGAAGGAAGTCGATAACTTCATCAAGATGCTCGATGCCGAGGCCATGAAGACCGGAATCGAGATTCGCCGCTACACTGCGAAGCCAGTGAGTACGAAGGAATATTACTCGGAAGTTCCGTTCGAGGTGGAACTCGACGGTCCGTACTATTCGGTGCTCAGCTTCTTCGACCATGTCGGAAAACTGGAACGGATTGTGAACATTTCCGACCTGCTGATTGCCAACCCGAAGAAGGGATCGGAAGCGAAGACCAAGCACACGTATCAATACGGTCCGAATGAAAGCATTGTCGCTACCTGCCAGGCGTCAACGTTCTATTCGCATGACACGGTGGCTTCGGCCAGCGCACCTGGAAAAGCCAAGGGGGCGTTATGAAGATGACACTCGGATTTCTGCTTTTCGCAGCGATGCTGGGATCGGCCTGGGCGCAGAACCCAGACGTGATCCAGAACACCAAGAACACGCTGCAAAACGTTCAGCAGAAGCAGACCATCGATCAGAATGCTGCCTTATCCGCGGGTGGGCAAGCGACGAACTCAGCGGCTGTAAGCCAATCGTCGGCAGTGAAACCTGCGCCTGGCAAGCCGGCGGCCGGTAACTCAGCGGCTCCAGCGACTCAGAAGCAAGTTGCGGTCGCACCCGCGAAGGCACCGGCAAGCGCTCCGGCAACCAAGGTCAAGGTAGCAACACATAAAGCGACGGCGAAGAAACAAAGCAAGACGACAGTTGCAGTCAGCAAACCTGCGGAGCCAAAGAACGCAGTTGCTGTCGAAGACAAGAAGGTACCCGAAGAATCGAAGAAAAAAGAACCACGAGAATACAGCGCGGCAGGGCGCCGGGATCCGTTTATAAGTCCGGTTGTGACGCACATGGCTTCCGGTTCCGGCTGCAGCACCGGCAAGCGCTGTCTGGCGGTTGATCAGATCATCCTTACCGGAATTGTGAAGTCGGAGACCGGCATGATTGCGGTCGTGATCAACAGCATGAACAAAGCTTATTTCCTGCGCGAGAACGATCCCGTCTTCAACGGGTATGTGGTGAAGATCACCGGGGACTCGGTCATCTTCAACCAGACGGTCGAGGACAAGCTCGGAAAGCCGTTTACGCGGGGAGTTACGAAAAAGATCGCTACCCCCGCAGTTTAGGTGTGGGTAGGAACGAGCCCAATAGAGGCTTGCAAATCGGGGAGAGAGAAGGCACGAGGCTGGCAGATGCGAGCCCGTGGGGAGAAGGGAAATGCGAAAGCAACTACTGGTTGTTTTGCTACCGCTGCTGGTCGTGATTGCGGCTGCTGAAACCGCGAACACGCCTGCAGGGGCGACCGATCACGCGACCTTGCAAAAGGTAGAGGTGCTGCGTGCACAAGACGGCATCAGCGTAGAGATGACGTCGCGGGGTTCGATGACTCCGAAAGTCAGCACGCTCGATTCGCCTGCACGGTTACTGGTGATGCTGCCAAATACCGTGGCGGCGACCTCGCGCAACCACTTGAGCGTGGATCAAGAAGGCGTGAAGGACGTGCGCATCGGCATGAACGGGCAGAATCCGCCGACGACCAGTGTTGTGATCGACCTGCTCACTGCGTGTGCATACGATGTGTCTCCGAGCGGCGATAACAAAGTCGTTTTGAGATTGCATCCGGCTGCCAGTTCGAGCGCCAAGACGGAAAAGGCACCGGCGTCGATCCATCGTACGGCTGTACTGCCCGTATCGGCGAAGCCTGTTGCCAGCCTAAGCGCACCGGCGGCGGCGGCAGCGGCTCCGGCCGACAACAAACAGGAGCAAGCCACGTCTGCTCCCAACAACTTTGTTTTCCTGGAGCCTTCCTACAAGCCAAAGTCCGCGGATGAGAGTGACTCAGCGGTAAGCGGGCCTCCTGCTCGGGTGGTAGAAGCCGCGTCGAAATTCGTGGACCGCCCCGAAGGCAATCTGCTGCCGGCGCCGAGTGCGGCGCAAAGTTCGCAACCGCCATCCGCTGGTTCCGCAATCCAGCCGGCGGTGAACCTGGCAGCCGAGCAACGAGCCCAGAGCGGGCAGCAACCCGCATCTGGCTCCGAGCCAAAATACACGGGTGAACCCATCTCGGTAAACCTGAAGGACGTGGACCTGAAAGATTTCTTCCGCCTGATTCACGAAATCAGCGGATTGAATGTGGTCCTTGATCCAAACGTTAAAGGAACCCTGACGATTGTCCTTGATGACGTGCCGTGGGATCAGGCGCTAGACATCGTGCTGAAGAACAACGACCTGGCTCGGCAGCTGGATGGGAACATCCTGCGCATCGCCACGGTCGAAACCTTGAAGCACGAGGCTGATGCGCGTCGCGCGCAGCATGAAGCAGAGGCGCTGGCAGTTGACAAGGTCACCTTCACTCGCTTCCTTAGCTACGCACACGCGAAAGACCTGGTCATCACATGCAAGAAGTTCATCTCGCAGCGTGGTGACGTTATCGCCGATGAGCGCACAAACGCCATCATTGTGACGGACGTACCGTCGGTCATTCCCAATATCGACAAGCTGCTGACGCAGTT
>JAFAGX010000164.1 GCA_019237515.1 Acidobacteriaceae bacterium | reverse complement strand
AGCCCGGGCACAGCAATGGCGCCAAGGGATTGCCGCAGCTTTCCGATGACGAAGTACGCTTCCTCAGTCAGATTCGTCGCTATTCGGTTAGCCTTAACGATAGTGACCGCAAACTGGTGCTGGCCATGGTAAAAAAGATGGCGGCGAACGCGGGAAGATAATCAGCAATCACCCTTCAGCGTGAACCTGCAAATCCGGGTCGTCGGAAAGTGATCTCCTGGCGCAGTAGCCTTTGTGATCCGGCCCCTCTCACGAGCTTTGCGGACCATCACCTTAGAATAGGTCTGGGCTGGTGTTCAGAAGAGACTGCCGAGTGCTGAGTGCTGATTGCCGACTGCTCCCAAGTGACTTTCGTTCTACCCTAATAGTGACCCATGGAAACCTCGCAACCCTGATTCGTGCCCCGTAGACTTTGAGCGGGAGAATTCCGGTGACAGTTGATGAAGAACTAACAGTGCTTGAGTCGCAACTGCGCCGGCTCAAGATCGAATACGAGGTTTACTTCAGCAATCCCACAAAAAAGCCGCCCACCGATATCGAGTGGAAGGTCCTCTCCTTGCTCCGCAAATTCAGCGACGGCGGCCGTATGAACTTCTCGCAGCGCTTCCGCTACAACGAAATGGCGCAGCGCTATGCCATCTACTCCGACCTGTGGCGCAAGAAAGGGCGTATTCGCGAAGAAGGGTATCGCCGTCCACAAGATGCTTTGCTTTCGGTGCAAGGTGTGCGGCCCGAAGAGCACCAGCCGCAACATCATCCCGCGTACGGACTCTCTCACGCAGCATCGGCCGGCGCATCAGCCAAGGCTCAACCTGGCGCCCTTACAGTGCAATGCTCCGATCCCCGTGCCGAAGGCGAGAAGGTGCAGCAACTCTACCGTGCTCTGGCGAGTGCGAAATCGAAAGCAGGAGAAGCGCAGGCCGGGAACTTCGATACCTTTCAGGCATTCGTACAGAAAAAAACCGATCAGATCCGCAAACAGTATGGTTGCGCGACGGTGGAATACAGTGTCGACACCGAAGGACGCCTGAAAGTAAAACCTAAAGTCTAGCGCTGCTTCTTACCTTCACATATTGAGCTGTTTAGGCCAGAAAAATTCCTGCACTATTTGGGCGCTGGTCGTGCAAACCCCACTATGCACGGGCCATCCAAACAAGAACCGGAAAGGCACAGCCGACCAGCAATGAACCACCTCAGCAGCACATCGGAGAATCCTGTATCTGCCCAGGCAGTATGGCCTCGGCCTGCTTCCGTCGAAGTTGAGCCCAAACGGAATGGCTCGCACAATAAGCCTCTCGCCGGGTTAGCCAGGAAACTGCGAGAAAATCAGCTCATTGCCTCTCTCATGCTGGGTTCGTTTCGCGCTCTGCAGCGCATTGGCATCAACATCACACCCAACCATTTTTATTGGCCGATCCCCGATATTGCAGAACTGGAAACGCGTGAGTGGCCGGCCCGAATGCCCGCCGGCACAATCGATTTTCATATAGAGTCTCAACTCGAATTGCTGCGGAAGATTACTGCTGCATACGCTGGCGAATGGAATTTCCCTGACCACGCTGAGAATGGCTCCGGCGGATATCACTACAACAACGGGTTTTTTGAGATGGTTGATGCCGAGATGGCCTATTCATTGGTAAGGCTGTTTAAACCGGCCAGGATCATCGAAATTGGTGCAGGTTTCAGCACGCGCGTGCTTGCGGCTTCCTTGCAGGCGAACTTGAAAAAGGACAAAGTAGCCGGCGAATTGATCAGCATCGATCCGATGCCCGAAAGATTGCCGCAGAATGGCTTTTCTGATTTCGTCACCGTGCTGCCCCAGCGCGTGCAGGATGTGGATCTCGGGATCTTTCAGTCTCTGGGCGAGAACGATATCTTGTTCATCGATTCCAGCCATGTGGTGGCAACGGGAAGTGATGTGGTTCGAGAGTATCTGGAAATTCTGCCGACGCTTCGCCCCGGAGTTCTCGTCCACGTGCACGATATCTTCCTGCCCTCCGACTATCCTCGCGAAGCTGTTCTGAGAAACATGTGTTTCTGGTCGGAGCAATACATGTTGCAGGCATTCCTCACGTTCAATGACAGCTTTGAAATTGTTTGGGGCTCCAGTGCGATGCAAAGCTTTCGTCGAGACGCGCTCGACAGCGCTTTCCCGCGCTGGAAAGAAAGCTATCAACGAATCCCCCGTTCACAGCGTCGATGGGTGCCAAGCCTGGATAAGCAACGCATTTGGCCGTCGAGTTTTTGGCTCCGGCGAGTCTAGCCAATTTATTCTCCGGGCTCATTAGCGTCACCTCCCGCCCGCGCTGGTAAAATTTCTGGTAGTCCTTAATCTGTGAAACTCCCGTGGAGCTCAGGAATGCCGAAAATTCAGCGCGCCCTCCTCAGTGTGACTGATAAAAGCGGTTTGGCGGAGTTTGCCCAACGGCTCAACGCGCTGGGCATCGAGCTTGTCTCAACAGGTGGCACGGCGAAGTTGCTGCGGGATTCTGGCATTCGCGTGCGAGATGTTTCCGAACTGACCGGATTTCCAGAGATGCTGGATGGACGGGTCAAGACGTTGCATCCGAAGGTGCACGGCGGGATTCTCCATCGTCGTCAAGACTCCAGCCACCGTGCGGCGGTTGCCGAGCACGGAATCGAACCGATCGATATGGTCGTTGTAAATCTCTATGCGTTTGAAAAAACGGCGGCAAAGCCGGGCGTCGAACTGGACGAGTTGATCGAGAACATCGATATCGGCGGACCATCAATGATTCGCTCGGCGGCAAAAAATTTTCATGATGTAGCCGTCGTCACCTCACCCGCCGATTACGGACTGGTTGCGACCGAACTGGAGAACTCCGGTGGGGAGTTGTCATCCCCGACGCGCTGGCGGTTGGCGCAGAAAGCATTCGCAACAACGGCTTCCTATGACGCCGCGATTGCTTCGACCCTGGAGGGAATCTCCGGCAACGGCCTGCCTCGGCGAGCGGAATCCGAATTTCCCAAGGTGCTGCGGCTGTCTTTCAACAAAGTGATGGACCTGCGTTATGGCGAGAATCCTCACCAAAGGGCAGCCATGTACTCCGACGGCTCCGGCAAGGGAGTGGCCAACGGGAAGCAGATCCAGGGCAAGGAGCTCTCCTACAACAACATGGTGGATTTGCAGGCGGCATGGGACCTCGCGCAAGAATTTGAGGAGCCGTTCTGCGCCATTATCAAACACACAAACCCAGCTGGGGCAGCAACGGGTAAAACCCTCGCGGAAGCGTACAAGAAAGCTCTGGAATGTGATCCGGTGTCGGCATTTGGTGGGGTCATCGGCGTGAATCGCCCAATTGATGAAGACTCGGCAGTAGAAATGGCCAAATTGTTTCTAGAGGTCATTGCCGCGCCCGGGTTTGACAAAACCGCAAAAGCGCAATTCGCAACCAAGAAGAATCTCCGCGTGGTCGAGATTGAGAATGCTCCGCAAAAATGGATCGTGAAAAACATCTCTGGAGGCGTCCTGCTACAGGATTCCGACATCCACCGACTGCAGGAGAGTGAGCTGAAGGTAGTCAGCAAGCGCCAGCCCACGCCGGATGAAAAGCGTGCTCTGCTTTTTGCCTGGAAAGTCTGCAAACATGTGAAATCGAATGCTATCGTTTATGCCCACGATGGACAGACGGTTGGTGTCGGCGCCGGGCAGATGAGTCGCGTCGACTCGTGCAAGATTGGCGCGATGAAGGCGGTCTTACCCCTGAAAGGAACGGTGGCTGCCTCGGACGCATTTTTTCCATTTCCCGACGGAGTAGAAGAAATTGCAAGGGTAGGAGCTACGGCAATAATTCAACCGGGGGGATCAGTTCGGGATCAGGAAGTTATTGATGCCGCCGACCGACTCGGCTTGGCGATGGTCTTCACTGTCGTTAGACACTTCCGTCATTAGCTTGCGACTGTTTTGCATTTCGACAGTACTGCCGATCACGCGCAAAGCAGTCCAAATAGCAACTGCTAACGGTCCTTGTACTTACGGATAGATTTCTGCATCATCCCGGCGTGTTTGTTTTCTCCAAGGTTAGATGACTAAGGTTTACAATAGTCGGAGCACCCGTCTGCGGCGGTTCAGCATCCAATCGCCTATGGCTTAGGAGTTTGAAGGGTCTTGATGACGAGCAGATACTCTCCTCTTTTTGTCCTTGCGGTTCTTTTCGCGGTCGGTGCGGCAGCTCAGCAGTCTCCCGCGCCGGCGGCATCGCAACCGAGCGCTGAACCGCCTTCAAAAAGCGCAGCCACACCCTCAGTTCACAAAGTGGACCGCGCCTCCGCTTACTACCATTATTCTCTCGCCCATATGTACGAAGAGCAGGTGGCGATGTATGGTCGCAGCGACTTGGCGAATAAGGCAATTGACGAATATCGTCTTGCCATCGAGGCGGACCCAACATCAGAGTATCTGACCGCAAGCTTGGCGGAGCTTTACGCCCGGACAGGCCGTATTCGTGATGCCGTGCTCGAGGCGCAGGACATCCTGAAGCGCGATCCCGATAATTTGGAAGCGCATAAGCTCTTAGGGCGGATTTATCTGCGTTCTTTGGGAGATGCCCCGGCCACAAGCGGTTCCGATAGCGTGCTGAAGCTGGCGATTGAGCAATACCAGGAGATCATCAAACTCGAGCCCGATAGCGTCGATGACCATTTGCTGCTCGGTCGTCTCTATGGCCGCAACAACGATCTTCAGAAGGCGGAGAACGAATTTAAAACGGCGCTAAAGATAGAACCGGATTCGGAAGAGGCGGTGACGGCTCTTGCCTTCCTTTACACCTCGGAAGGCGACTCGGCGCGGGCGGCCGAAGTCCTCAGCAAAGTTCCTGATTCCTCTCGCTCCGCCAAGCTTTATTCGGTGCTTGGTTACACCTACGAGCAGCAGAAGGATTACAAGAAGGCCATTGACGCTTACCGCAAGGCGATCGCTCTGGATCGCGACAATCTCGACGCGATTCGCGGCTTAGCCCAGAACCTGATGAATGATGGCCAGACCGAGGCTGCGCTTGAGCAGTACAAGATCATCGCTGACGCCAATCCCGAAGACCCGCAAACTCACTTACGGATGGCTGAAATCTACCGCAAGCAAGGCAAATTCGACCTTGCTCTGGACAACCTGAAAGCCGCGCAAGCGACCGTTCCCGACTCCATGGAAGTTCCGTATAACATGGCGGTCATCTACCAGGCCCAGGGTCGTTATGATGACGCGGCACAAACCTTGCAAGATCTCCTGAAAAAGACTGAGAAGCCCGACGGCAAGTACACCAAAGATGAAACCAACAATCGTGCACTGTTTTTGGAAAGACTGGGCACGATAGATCGGGAGAACAATAACCCGTCGCTGGCGATCGAAACATTTCGCAAAATGTTGACCCTCGGCGATGACAATGCCGAGCGCGGATATCAGCAGATTATCGATACCGATCGCGAAGCCAAAGATTGGCAGGCGGCGACCGACGTCGCCAAGGAAGCCGTCCAGAAGCTTCCCAATGACCGCGATCTCAAAATGGTGTATGCGGCGCAGCTAGCTGACATGGGCAAGGCCGATGAAGGTTTGCAGCAGGTTAAGTCTTTACTGAATGGTAAGCCGGAAGACCGAGAGGTCTACATCACCTTGGCCCAGATGTACAGCCGCCTGAAACGTTGGCCAGAAGCAGAGCAGGCGCTCGACAAGGCGAGCCAACTTTCGGTGAAAGATGAGGACAAAGAGTACGTTGAATTTTTGCGCGGTTCTACGTTCGAGCGCCAGAAGAAGTACGATCAGGCCGAGGACGTCTTCCGCAAGGTCCTTGCCAAAGATCCGGAGAACGCTGCTGTCCTCAACTATCTCGGCTATATGCTTGCCGACCGCGGACAGAAACTCGATGAAGCGTTAGGTATGATCAAGAAAGCCGTTGATCTCGAGCCCGCAAATGGCGCGTATCTCGACTCCCTGGGATGGGCGTATTTCAAGCTCGGGAGGTATGAGCAGGCCGAGGACAATCTCACCAAAGCTTCGCAGCACATGGGTGCTGATCCCACGGTACAGGAGCATCTCGGCGACTTGTATCAGAAAACCGGCAGACTGAAACTCGCAGCCGCGCATTGGGAACGCGCGATTGAAGAGTGGAATAAGACCGTTGCGCCGGAAGTGGACAATGAGGAAGTCGCGAAGGTTCAGAAGCAGCTCGAGTCCGCCAAGGTCAAGCTGGCGAAGGAAGAATCAGAGAACAAGTAGCCAGTGCAGATGAAGCTAATCCTTTTCCAAGCTTCGGCGAAAGTGACATATCACGCGATAACATTCGCAAGCGGAACTCTCCAGTCCTTTGCGGTTTACGATTTTCAGTGAACCGCGAAGATTCTCAATCAAACCCGCGCGTTGCAAGATGCCCGCCGCCAGGCTCACGCTCGGGCGACCCGTTCCCAGCATCTGGGCCAACAGTTCATGCGTGACGGGCAGCGAGTTGGAATTAACTCTGTCCTGACACAGTAACAACCAACGAGCTAACCTCTGCTCAATGCCGTGCAGGCGATTGCATGCGGCGATCTGGGCAATTTCCATGCCTCGTACCAGCACATAACGGCTGAGCAAACGCTGAAATCCAGGCGCCTCCGACAACAGCTGTCCCATCAGCTCAGACGGCAGTCGAAAAGCACTGCCTGGGATTTGCATAATCATCCGATAAGGCGCCTGGCGTACCCCCATGGCCAAGGACGTCCCAATCATGCCCTCTTTGCCCACGGTTGCCACTTCTACGCTTCTGCCATCCGTGGTCAGCACTACCAGTGAGGCCAGACCGTCGTTAAAAAAGTAAGCGTATTCGATTTTTGTACCCGCTTCGTGAAGAATCAGCTGCTGCTGCAGGTCGCAGCGTTCTAAATGAGGTTCAACCAGAGCGTACTCACGGTCCGACATGGAACGAAGCAGTTGGTTGCTGACAGGAGTGCCCGTCGAATCCGCTCGGATTTCCGGGTGTGGGGCTCTCGACTTCGTTTTTCTGGACCGCGAAGTTTCCGTACGTTCCAAGCAGTTTTCCTGGCAAACTGCCCCAAGACATTTAATGGAGAAGTACGCGTAGGCTATTGCCAAGGAAGGTAGTTGTCAGTTCGACAACGAACGATGAGATAACCATCGCTGACACTATTTAAGCCCTAATCCGCCGTTGAAATTCTGGATGACGCCGTAACACTCACACGCGGCGCTCTCCAGTTGTTTGCGGTTCAGAATCTTCATCCGTCCGCGTAGATTCTCTATGAGTCCCTCTCGCTCCAAAATTGCCGCGGCCAGACTTACGCTGGGACGGCCGCTGCCCAGCATCTGCGCCAAAAAATCATGCGTGAGCCGAATGGAATCGGAATCGACACGGTCCTGACACATCAGCAGCCAACGAGCAAGCCGTTGATCCAGGTCGTGTAGGCGGTTGCAGGCGGCGATCTGGCCCATTTGGAGAGCCTGAATCATGGAATATTTCTCAAGCGAACCACGCAGACGCGGTAACGAGGGAAGAAGCTCCTCAACAATCGCCGTCGGAATCTTCGAACCCTGCCCGGAAATTTGCATAATTGCACGGAAGTAGGCCCACTGAATGCCCGCTAAAATGGACAAACCGACCATTCCCTCTTTTCCAGTGATTCCCACCTCGACACTGTGACCATCCTTGGTGACCACGACGAGCGAGGCCATTCCCTCATTTAGAAAGTACGCGTAGCGGATCTTCTCTCCGAGTTCATACAACATCGAATGATGGGGCAGCTCGGTGTATTCCAGATACGGACGCATCAAGTCGTACTCGTCGTCCGGCAGGGATTGCAGGATTAAGTTCCTTATGGGCCTGCCGCCTTGATCGGTGCGTGTCGATGGCGGTGGCCAGTCCGATTGTGTAACGGGCGATCCGTTTTTGCTGTTCTCATCCAGAATCATCGGTGAGTTGGATGCCGGACGGACGCCGCGTTTCCCTATGACAAACCCGTACTGAGAGCGGAAAGTTTACTGATTTGCGAAGCGCTGCGGGCGTAAGGAGAGCTGGTAAAGGCGAGCAAAACCCCTTTAAGAACCCAGGAATTCGGCCGTAGATGGCAGGCGCTGATCTGTAAAGACAAGCTTTTGCTAGAGGTTCTCAGTGCAACAAAAACGGCACTGTGTTAGAGACACTAGTGCCGTGAGTTCCTAAATGCGAAGCGATTAGGCGCGCGCAGCTACGGCTTCGGGCTGAGCGGGAGCTTTGACTTCCTCGCCATTGGCCTTCTGGCCAGCCTTGCGGATGTCGATGCCGCCTTTGAAGAACGCGCCATCCTCGATGGAGATTCGGGCAGCTACCACATCGCCGGTCAGGGATCCGTCACTGCGGATATCTACCCGATCGCTGGCAGTAAGATTGCCACGGACCTTGCCCAGGACCACGATCTCGCGCGCATTGATGTTGGCCGAAACTACGCCATTGCGGCCTACCGTTACGCGATTTCCGGCGAGATTGATAGAACCCTCGACGCGGCCATCAATGTAAAGCGACTCCGACCCGGTCACCTCGCCCTTAATAACGAGCGACTTTCCAATCGTGGCTTGGTCGG
>JAFAGX010000070.1 GCA_019237515.1 Acidobacteriaceae bacterium | reverse complement strand
ATTGTGATTGTTCTTTTCCTGGCTACCGCGCGAGTGATCCACGCGATCCAAGATGCTCCGGAACCGGCGGGTGCTGTAGAGGTCACAGCGATTGGACACCAATATTGGTGGGAATTTCGCTATCCGAAGCTGGGCATCGTCACCGCGAACGAGTTGCACATCCCGGTAAGCGATCCAAGTCAACCAACGCCGACATTCATGCAGTTGCTCTCCGCTGACACCGACCACAGTTTCTGGATTCCGGAACTCGCGGGCAAGACCGATCTTGTCCCCAACCATCCAAACCGGATGTGGATGGACCCTCACCGCGCGGGAATCTTTCTTGGCCAGTGCGCGCAGTATTGTGGAACCCAGCACGCCAAGATGCTCCTGCGTGTCTCGGTCGATAGTCCGAAGGACTTCGCGGCGTGGGTTCGCAGCCAACAACAACCAGCGGTCCAGGACGCAGGCGTTATGACGGGAAGGCAGGTCTTCGAGCACACTGCCTGCATCAACTGCCACACAGTTTCAGGGATCCCAGCCGATGGACGCTTCGGGCCCGACTTGTCGCACTTAATGAGCCGCACGACAATCGCTGCCGGCGCAGCCGAGAATACGCCACAAAATCTTCGGCTGTGGATCGAGGAACCAGACAAGATCAAGCCCGGTTCGCTGATGCCAGCTATGAAATTAAGCGACGCGGATCTGGACGCGGTCGTGAATTACATGGAAACCCTTCGCTAAGAGAGTCTGAGGACCCTATGTCATCGGATGCGATCACAATTCCCGCGTTGCAGGTTCAAGAGAAACCCTGGGTCGATGCGTTGCATGACTGGGTCGCCACAGTCGATCACAAGCGCCTCGGGATTCTCTACATTGTTTATGGATTGGGTTTTTTGGTGTTGGGCGGCATTGAGGCCCTTATCATTCGCATCCAGTTGATGCATTCGCACAACAATTTTGTGTCTCCACAAGCCTTCAACCGTATGTTCACCATGCATGGCACGACCATGATTTTTTTCATGGTGATGCCGGTCCTGTTCGGATTTGCCAACTACCTTGTCCCGCTGATGATCGGTGCGCGGGACATGGCATTTCCACGGCTGAATGCCTTCAGTTTCTGGCTCATGGCGTTTGGCGGCCTGCTGCTCTACTTCAGTTTTCTCGGGGGAAGCGGCCTTTACGGTGCCGGCAACGCACCGGACGTCGGCTGGTGGGCCTATGCGCCGTTGGGCGCGCGGGCATTCTCCCCGGGACACAGCACTGACTACTGGACACTTTCGCTCCTGGTCTCAGGATTTGGAAGCATTGGAACCGCCATCAACATAATCGCCACTGTTCTCTGCATGCGGTGCCCTGGCATGAAGCTTGGTCGCATGCCTCTGCAGGTATGGCTGTATCTTGTGATGGCCGGGATGGTTCTCATCGCAATCACCCCGCTCTCGGCAGCGCAAATTATGCTCCTGATCGATCGGTATCTTGGAGGACATTTCTTTGATACGCAGGCCGGGGGCTCAGCTGTGCTCTGGATGCACTTTTTCTGGATCTTCGGCCATCCAGAAGTTTACATATTGGTGATTCCAGCTTTTGGTTTCTTGTCGGAAATTATTCCGGTTTTTTCGCGCAAACCAATTTTCGGCTATCCGGTTATGGTGGCGGCCTCGGTGGGAATCGCCTTTATAAGCCTCAGCGTCTGGGCGCACCACATGTTTACCGTCGGCATGAACTCGTACGCGAACAGCTTCTTCGCGATCACCACGATGGCTGTCGGCATTCCCACTGGGATCAAGATCTTTAACTGGATTGGCACGATGTGGGGCGGAAGAATTCAGTTCAAGGTGCCCATGCTCTTCTGCATTGGCTTTTTGTTTCAGTTCTTAATCGCAGGTCTTACAGGCATTATACAGGCAGCTGTTCCCGTCGATTGGCAGCTTAGTCTTTCCTACTTTGTCGTCGCGCATTTTCACTACGTGATCGTGGGCGGGATTTTGTTCGCCACCTTTGGCGCATTTTATTACTGGTACCCGAAGATGACCGGCCACATGCTGAGTGAAACCCTCGGTAAGTGGCACTTCTGGCTTTTCCTGATCGGTTTCCATATGACGTTCGACGTCATGCACATCCCGGGACTGCTGGGGATGCCGCGCCGGATTTACACGTACGAACCCGGGCGCGGTTGGGACACACTGAACCTGATTGTCTCCTTCGGTGCATTCATTCAGGCCATTGCCATCCTGGTGTTTGTGTGGAACCTCATCAGTTCGTACTTCAATGGAGTTAAAGCAGGCAACGATCCCTGGGATGCGTGGACGCTTGAATGGTCCACAAGCTCTCCGCCACCCGCGTACAACTTTGCCACCATTCCGGTAGTTGCGAGCCGCCGTCCGTTGTGGGACCTGAAACATCCGGAAGATCCAGACACCCTCTATGAATGAAGGAAGAAAGCAATGAGCGCAGTTGCAACTCCGGTAGTTGAAATTCCGCGGGTTTGGACTCTGCCGTACCGGGGCAAGGTCGCGATGGCCAGCCTCATCATCGCGGAATCCGCGATCTTCACCATCTTCGTGGTTGCCTATCTCTTTTATTTGGGCAAGAGTCTGACCGGGCCGACTCCGAGAGAAGTACTGGAGACACCGATCTTTTTCACGATCTGCTTGCTGTCGAGCAGCATCACAATCCACTTCGCCGGCAAGTCGCTCGAACGAAATAACCGCCCGGCATTTCTGACTTTGTGGGCACTGACCATTATTCTCGGCGGCCTGTTTCTGTTTGGCACAGGGATGGAGTGGCACCGGCTTATTTACGAGCATGGGCTGACGATCTCAACCAATCTTTTCGGAACAACCTATTATTCGCTGGTTGGCCTGCACGCGTTTCACGTCACCGCAGGACTGATCATGCTGACCGCCGTCCTTGTCTTTGGTTTGGCCGGAAAAGTGGGCGAAGATCAGTTCCGCCGCGTGGATGTGCTTGCGTTGTACTGGCACTTTGTCGATGCCGTTTGGGTCGTAGTTTTCACCGTGGTTTACATCGTAGGACGCTAAGGAAAAGAAATGGCAAGATTGCTTGCGACAGAACAACTCGACCAGAGCTTGCCACGCGAGATTGAAACGCCAGCACCGACTGCCTGGCCATTCATTCTGGCGTTTGGATTCACTTTGCTGTTCGCCGGTCTGGTAACAAACATGTCAGTCACGGTCCTCGGTGCTGTACTCGCCGTGGCAGGGTGCGTCGGCTGGTTCGGCGAAGTTCTCCCGCGCGAGCGCGAGGTGGCTGTTCCGGTGATTCGAGACGATTTCCAGCCATCGACTGAGCGTCGGGTGGTTGATCGCGTTCCAATCGCGGAACAGGCACGCGCCTGGCTTCCGGTTCGCACCTATCCGATTTCTGCCGGGGTGAAGGGTGGATTGGCGGGAAGTGTTGCCATGGCTGTGTTGGCCTGTGCCTACGGCGTGCTGAAAGCGGGAAGTATCTGGTATCCCATCAACCTGCTTGCCGCGACGGTTTACGCGCAATCCCTGAAAATGGGCCCGAGCCAACTCTATTCATTTCATGCCGACAGTTTTGCAATTGCTTTCGGCCTGCATGTGTTGGTGTCGGTCACCGTGGGATTGCTCTATGGCGCGATGCTGCCCATGTTTGCACATCGGCCGATTGTGCTCGGAGGATTGATTGCACCCGTCCTCTGGTCAGGACTCGTTTACATGATGCTCGGCCTGCTTAATCCGATGCTCGCAACCCACATCGATTGGTACTGGTTTGTGGCTTCGCAAGTTGCCTTTGGCTTAGTCGCGGGTTTGGTCGTCGTGCGCCAATCTCGCATGTTGACTCGCGAAAACCTGCCATTTGCCCTGCGTGCAGGCGTTGAAGCTCCGGGAATCATTTCGTCGCATGGAGAGGGACGGTCGTGAACTCACTTCGATATTCGTGTCTTGCCGCCATCGCGAGCATGATTGTGCTCGCCGGCTGTAGCTCTCCCCCCGGTCGGCCGCAAAAGAGTTCGGAGGTCGTCGCTCCAAACGAGGTTACAGACTTTCGCACTCTGTACGCGGAAAACTGCGCGGGTTGCCACGGCGCGGAAGGCAAGGGCGGAGCGGCGATCGCTATGGCCGACCCCGTTTATCTGGCGATCGCTGAGGACGCAGCGATACGTAAAGTCATTGCGAATGGCGTGAAGGGCACTTCTATGCCAGCCTTCGCTCAAAGTGCGGGCGGAATGCTGACGAATAAACAGATCGATGTAATCACCACTGAAATGCGCTCCCGCTGGAGCCAGCCCGGAATTCTCAAAGGAGCTAATCCGCCTGCCTATGCGGCAACGTCTGCTGGCAATGTTCAGCAGGGCGAGGTTGCTTACGGAACCTATTGCGCATCGTGTCACGGCACACAAGGTCAAGGCGGACGCAAGGGCAGCGCGATCACGAACGATTCGTTTCTGGCGCTGGTCAGTGAGCAGGGGCTGCGCACGATTGTTATCACCGGCCGCCCGGAGCTGGGCGCTCCCGACTGGCGTGGAAACGTGCCCGGCAAACCGATGTCCGATCAGGAAATCACGGATGTAGTTGCATGGATGGCTTCGCATCGTGTGCAGACGCCTGGGCAGCCCTACGCAGCCGCAAATTACGCGCAGAATCAGGAGTCTAACAATGTCCACTAAACCTGTGGCGGTTTCGACTAAACCGGCTGTGCAGTCGAGTGACGCCGCAATGTCCCGGCGAGGCTTTTTCACGAAATTGGGAATTCTTTTCAACGGACTAGCGGCGGCTGTAATCGCGGTACCGATCGTCGGATATCTCTTCTCCGCAATCACACGCGGACATGGCAACGGCTATCTCTCATGGGTACAGCTCGGCAACGTCGCCGATTTTCCGGAAGGCGAGACACGGCTGGCGACGTTTCGCAATCCCTACGTGATGCCGACCGACGGGGCGACCGCCGACACGGCCTGCTGGGTGCGGCGCATTGCCGGTGACCAGTTCCAGGTTTTTGCTATCAACTGCGCGCATCTGGGCTGTCCAGTTCGCTGGTTTCCGCAGTCTGGTTTATTCATGTGCCCTTGCCACGGCGGAGCGTACTACCGCGACGGAGCGCGGGCATCGGGACCGCCGGAGCGCGGGCTTTTCGAGTATCCCTACAAAGTCGAGAACGGCTTGATCGCCATCCAGGCGGGTGAGTTGCCGACGCCAGGAGCCGCGATCGCCGCTCTTACCGGGGAGAAACCCTCATGCGCGTGATGATTGACAAGATCGGGCAATGGTTCGACTCCCGCTTGAAGTTGGCCGCGCCGGTTCGCGACATGGTAGAACATCGCGTCCCGCGCAACACTGCCAGTTGGTTTTATGTGTTTGGCAGTGCCGCGTTGACTGTATTCATCCTGCAAATCGTCACGGGAATTCTGCTCGCGTTTGTTTATGTGCCCTCGGGAGCGGAAGCATGGAGCAGCCTGCAGGCGTTGAACCAGAATGTGACGCTTGGCTGGTTCATTCGCGCGATGCATGGATGGGGTTCGGACTTCATGGTCGCTATCGTCCTCATCCATATGGTCCAGGTATTTTTGTTTGGCGCGTACAAGTTCCCCCGCGAACTTACGTGGATCATCGGCATCCTCCTATTGTTAATGACGCTGGGCATGGCTTTCACCGGCCAGGTATTGCGCTTCGACCAAGATGCGTATTGGGGGCTGGGTATCGGAGCGTCGATCGCTAGCCGCGTTCCCATTCTTGGTTCCGCCGTCGTGAGGTTAATGCTGGGTGGCCCGATCATCGCCGGTGCAACCTTGTCCCGATTCTTTGCCCTGCATGTGTTTGTAATCCCGGGATTGCTGATCGGCTTCGTTTGTCTCCATGTGTTGATGGTGGTGACGCTGGGCATCAATGAATGGCCAATGCCTGGGCGCATCGTCAAACGAGCAACATATATAAGTGAGTATCACGAGCTGACAAAGAGAGATGGCGAGCCGTTTTTCCCGTATGCCATCTGGAAAGACATGTTCTTCGCGGCGTTCATCATCC
>JAFAGX010000007.1 GCA_019237515.1 Acidobacteriaceae bacterium | reverse complement strand
AAACGTTTCCCTCTTCCGCCAGTTCATCGACGCTTTCCGAATCCGCCTGCTCTTCCCGCGGCAAACCTTCCAAGTCTCCGGTTTGGCGTCCGGAAACCGCGTCTTCCCTGCGCCAAGAGGATGCCAGTGCCTGTGCGCTTCGCGCCGGTTTCTTCCGATTCCTTGCAGTGCCGGCTCTCGAGGCACTCTTCTTTTTAGGTGTTGCTTTCCCAGACTTTTTCTTGGGGCTGGTCTTGCTGCGCAAAGCCTTCCGACCCACTTTGGCCGTTGTCTTTCTCGATTTTGTTTGCTTCTTCTTACTCTTTTTTCTACTGGGCATTGAAGCAGTCTATCACTGTGTTAATCAGCGGCTGCAACCCGACGAAAATCCGGTTCTCTTGCAGCACTTCGCCCCGGTATTTTCCGCCATGCAACAAAGGCGCTTGCTGCTGAAAGCCCAGCGCAGACGAGCATAATCACGCGAAAAGCAAAAACGAACGATCCCACGATCGTCGCTCGAATGGTCGCTGCAGTTTGTGGATCCGCGCCAGGCGGTGGCTTGAGATTACCGAGCAGGCTCACATTCGATTCAAGTTGACGTACGACATCGCCATTCAACTTCGAATCAGCAAGCGAATCTCGCATTGCGTGAGCAAAGGCTATCACCATCACGGCCCCCAGTACCGCGATGGCCAATACACCGGCGACGCGGGCAACTGCATTGTTGATCCCCGACGCTGCGCCGGCACGCTCCTGGTCGACGGAGTTCATGACTATGGTTGTCAGAGGGGCAACGCTGACAGCCATACCTAATCCCAAGACAATAAATGCTGGAAAAAATGCGGTCCAGTAGGGCGCCCGTACGCTGGGGATTGCAAACAATACAAACCCCGCCGCAGCAATCAGCGGACCTACAACCAGCGGAAGTTTCGGGCCATACTGGCTTATAAGGCCTCCGGACCAGCGTGATAGCAGGAACATGAGAAAAATCATTGGCAATGCAGCCGCGCCCGTCGCCGTGGCTGAGTAATTCTGGATCTGAATCAGATTCAGCGGATACAGGAAAAAGAAGACGCCCAACGCGGAATAAAGGAAGAGAGTCAACAAATTCGCGCCGCTGAAGCTTGCGGATTCAAACAGCTTTAATGGAACCATCGGTGTTTTTACCCTATGCTCGATGAACACAAAGGTGATAAGCAACGCAAAACCGAAGATCAAACTGCCGAGAACGCGAGTATCGATCCAACCAAGTATCGGTGATTCGAGAAATCCATATATCAAAGCCGCGAGCCCGAATGTCGCAACCGCTGCACCCAACCAATCGACCGTCTTTGCATTTGGGCTGCGGGATTCCGGTACATGCCGTACCGAAATCAAGAGAGCTATAACCGCCAGAGGAACATTGATGAAGAATATCCAGTGCCAGGAAGCATGCTCGACCAACCATCCTCCCAGAACCGGGCCAACAGCAGTCGTTATTGTGGTGAATCCTGCCCATGTTCCAATTGCCTGACCACGAGATTTCTCATCGAAAGATGAGCTAATGATCGCAAGGCTGCCGGGCACTAGGAATGCGGCAGCAATTCCCTGGACAGATCGCCACAGCAGTAGGCTCCGGACGCTCGAGGAAAAACCGCAGCCAGCCGAAGCAACTGCGAAACCAACAAACCCGAGCAGAAACATGGCGCGCCGGCCGAGAGAATCCCCGAGCGCGCCGCCGACCAGAATCAACGCAGAAAGGAACAATCCATACAGTTCAATGACCCATTGCACGTCCACGACGGTTGCGTGAAGGTTGGATTGGAGTGCAGGCAAAGCCACGTTGACAACCGTGCTGTCAATGAAGGCCATGCTGGAACCGAGAATCGTGGCTGCAAGAATCCAGGGGCGCGATGTCTCCGCACATGGCGTGCCGGATGCTCCAGTGCGGATTGCCGCTTCATCGCAGGGCTGTTTCATCTCGAAGCTTGATGCTTAGGGATTGAGAACGGATTCCGGGTCAGCGCGCTTTATTCTCAAGGCCAGCTAGCAGCGTGTGAACTGGCTTGTTTACGCTTGCTTTGAACTCTGGGCGGAAGCCAACGGCAAAAATATCTGAAAGCGCGTATCGCCCGGTTTTGAATTGACCAGGATACTGCCCCTGTGTTTTTTCACTATTCGTTGAGCGGTATCAAGACCCAGGCCAGTGCCTTCGCCAACTCCCTTTGTGGTAAAGAAAGGTTCAAAGATATGGGGCTGGATATCGGGAGGAATTCCAGGACCGTTGTCACCAATTTCCACCACAACACAACCGTCGTCGCGATATGTACGTACCCGAAGTTTGCCTTTCCCATGCATAGCGTCAACGGCGTTGTCGATGATATTCGTCCAGACCTGATTCAGTTCACTGCCGAAGGAATCCACCAGAAGCGGAAGTGGCTGGTACTCACGTTCGACCTCTACTCCGCGTTTCAGCTTGTGATTCAGGATCGTCAGGGTGGTTTCGAGACTCTTGACCACGTCCACATTCTGCACCGGCGCCTGGTCCATGAACGTGTATTCCTTGATGGCCAGTACCAGGTCGGAAATGCGCGATGTACTGCTTTCGATTTCACTCACCAGGCCGGCGATTTCAAGCGAGGTGCAGATTCTTACCAGCGCCGCACGTGCCGTGTCCGGGTCGAGAGAGGCAAACAGTGACTCTAACAGCTCGGGCTTGGCGCCTTTGCGAGCGAGACCGGCGCTCAATTGCCACAAGTCATTCTGGCCGTGACTGCGCAGAACCGCGTCCAGTTCGTCTTCCAAGGTGCTAATGGTCAAGACATCTGGCGGAGGATCATCTTTCTGAATGAGCGAATTCTCCAATTTCTCGATCTCGGCTTTCTGCGCCGCACTAAGATCGCGCCTTCCCAGTTCATGACTGGCATCTTTAATCTGTTTCAGGCTGGTGCGCAGTTGGCTGGCAGCTCGTTTGGCAGCGGAAGCTGGGTTGTTCAATTCATGCGCCAGCCCCGCGGAAAGTTTGCCCAAGGCTGCCAATCGGTCCCGTTGTTGTTCGATTCTGGTTGCTTCGCGGACTCTATCCGACATCAGCCCGACCAGGCGGCTGGTCAACTCCGGCATTTTCTGCACCAAGGCAGGGAATTGCGATGCGGGGAAACGCAACAAACGACTGTTGGTCAGCGCTCGTCCGGTCAACGGAAACTGTTTCATCCGGGAAAAGGGCAGGGCGCCGGTTACATCACCCGGCTTGGACACAAACGTTACCAGACCGCCAGCCAATTCGCCTCTGATCTGAAGCTGCCCCTCCAGGATCACGAACATCGTTTCCGCCGGGTCACCCTGATGCACGTAGACTTCGTCCGGCTTAAGAGCAAGTTCCTGTGCCTGGCTGAGGAACCAGGCGATCTGATCCTCAGGCAGATCCGCGAACACAGGCAGGCGCAAAAGTTCTGAAGCTTCGACCATGGCCGCGTTATACCTTGCTCAAATATTGATGGATAAATTGCACCGCTACCGAGCCTTCACCGACGCCGGAAGCGACTCGCTTCACTGAACCATGGCGCACATCACCCACGGCAAAGATACCGGGAATATTGGTTTCGAGCAGGAAGGGATCACGGTCTAGCGTCCACCCCTTCGGCCGAGTGCCATCCCAGAGAAGATCCGGACCAGTGAGAATGAATCCACGATCATCGCGTTCGACCACGTTCGCGAGCCAATCCGTACGAGGCAGGGCGCCAATGAAGATGAACATCGCGCTGGTTGGCACACGCTCGATTTTATTAGTGTCCGAGCAAAGGACTGAGATTTCCTCCAAATGCTTATCGCCGTGCACTTCGGCGACGCTGGCGTGAGCCCATAATTCAATTTTAGGTGTGCGTTGAACCTGGTCGATTAAATACTGAGACATCGTCATAGAGAGAGATTCGCCACGCACCAGGATGACCACACGATCCGCGTATTTGGCGAAATTCATGGCCGCCTGGCCGGCAGAGTTTGCCCCACCGATTACGTACACGGTTTCACCTTTGCAGGAAAGCGCTTCCGTTGCTCCACCGCCGTAGTACACACCCGCGCCCTGCAGTCGGTCGATGCCCGGTGCCTCCAGTCGCCGCCATTGCACGCCAGTCGCGACCATCAATGCATGACAGGAGATTTCGCTCCCGTCCGCCAGTTTGACGATTCGATACGGACCTTCTACGCGAACGGAAACCGCTTCCTGTGGAGACAGGATTTCGACTCCGAAGCGCTGTGCTTGCACAACTGCGCGTCTCGCCAGATCGCCACCGCTTAGCCCGGTGGGAAACCCAAGATAGTTTTCGATGCGCGAACTCATGCCCGCCTGGCCACCCGGTGCTTCGCGCTCGACCATCACCGTGTGCAAGCCCTCCGAAGCTCCATACACAGCGGCCGCCAGCCCTGCCGGTCCACCACCAATGATCGCCAGCTCGTAAAAATCGGTTTGCGCCCGCGTCCGCAGCCCCACTTTTTGCGCCACGTCAGCGGGTGCGGTCTCCAGCAGCTTGGTACCGTCCGGAAAAAGCACAACAGGAAGATTGGCTGCCTCTTCTCCGAGAGCACCTACCAGGCGTTTGGTTTCCGGATCATTCGCAGAGAGTTCAACATCGACCCATTGATAGGGAACATGATTGCGCGCCAGAAAATCGCGTAGCTCATAACACCGGGGCGACCAGCGCGTGCCCAATACACGGATTCCCTCAAACTTCGGGCGATAGGAGGCTTGCCAGTCATCGAGCAGGTCATCGAGCTGCGGATATAAGTGCTCTTCTGGCGGGTCCCAGGGCTTCAGAAAAAAATAATTGATGCTGGCTTCGTTGATGGCGCTGATGGCGGCGTTTGTATCAGCATATGCTGTCAGCAATGCGCGCTTGGCTTCGGGAAAGACGTCTCGCGCTTTCTGCAGAAACTGTACCCCGTCCATATTTGGCATGCGCTGATCCGCGATTAACAACGCCACACTATCGCTGCGAAGCTTTAGTTGCCTCAGGAGATCAATCGCGGCGTCCGGAGAGTCGCTCGCCAGTACGCGATACTGAGCGCCGTAGTGCGACCGCAGGTCTCGCTCGATACTTCGCAGAACGTCTGCGTCATCATCGACCGTAATTAATATCGGTTTTGCCATGCTCCGCTTTTTGCTTCACGCAGAATGGTTCGGCCGTCAGCCAGATCGGAATAAGCCAGTTAGATGCGCGAGATGCGATTCCGTCGCAAAAGGCGGCAAACGGCCGGGGGAGATTTTCAGCAGCGCCCGCTAATCATCACTAAGACGAACCCAAATCCCTTTTGGAACGCTCCATCCTCAGCAGCTCTATACCTTTGTCTCTCAAGTTGGCAACATGTTCGTGATGTACTCGCTGTTCCAGCCAAAAGCGATCCAATAAAATTTTCAGCACATGACCGCTCAATGTGCGTCCTTCCTTCCTGGCCCACTCGCGGATCGTGTCAGCTTGGTCGACCGTACAGCGAATTAATAGAGCAGTGCGTTCTACTCGTCCCGATTTGTTCGGTTTCATACGATATCAAATGATATCACTATCTTGACATGCGAGACCTATTTGGAAATGATTGGCAACAGCGCGAACTTCGGCCTGGGGGGGATTGAGTATGCAGGATGAAAAGATGCGTCAGCTCTGTACGAAAATCAGTATGGAACAGGATTCCGCCAAGCTCATGCAGCTTGTCGAGGAATTGACGAAACACCTGAACCAAGAGCAGAAGGGGATTGAAGAAGCCACGATTCAGGTGAAGACGGGGAAAGGCAACGCCGCGTAGTGCTGCGTTAATGCGGGCGCGCTAGCTCGAACCGGATTCACCGCTACTGCATATTGCTTTTTGCAACCTGAGACTCTCTCATTTCACTGCGTGCCACGCAAAGATAGTACCTTCGTAATCTCTCCCGCCTGAATTTGCTACGTGCGCGCATTCACCCAGCAAATACTTGTCAAATGAGAAATCGGTCCGTATTCGCCGCGCTGTTGCTCAGCGCTTTTGCCGTAATCGCGAGTGCGCAAGATAACCGCGTTTTTGACTGGACTCCTGCCAATAGCGAAACGATCCCCATGGAGGCGGCGAGCTTGCACGCCGGCCGCGTCTACCATCCCGCATCCGGGGGCGGCAACATGCACGTTCGTATCGAATCAAGATATCCCGTGACGGTCGGCATGGCCTGGGCTGACGAATGGAATAGTGCGATGCAGCATCCCGACGCTCCCCCGCATTTCAGCTTCCTATGCGTGAAGGAGAACGTCACCAACATCATTTATGAATGCCATCTTCCTTCCGAGCGTCCCATGGTCATCACGTTCCGAGACGAGCGCAAGCCCGAGAAGCCGGTCGTCTCCACCATTGGCGCCATCCTCGGACCTGGTGTCCAGCAATTTATTTCCCCGAACGATGTGCACATCCAGTATTACAGCTGGAGTTGTGTTAACAACTGCGTTCAGCCCTGTTTCGAGTGGCGGCGCATCCTCGGTGAGAAATACCAGATAACCTCGATGCCCAAGGTCTACAGCTTGATGACTCCTGACCACGACGGCCAGGAACTCAACGTGAAAATCAAGTCGCCCATTCCGCTAACTGTGGCTCTGCTGCCATCACATCTTGCCGACCAGGTCTACGACAAAACCGTAAGTCTCGCCGACGCCCTCGACAAAACTGGCTGCAAAGAACGGGGTGTTCAATCGATGAGCTTTCACTGCAGCTTCAATGTCGCCAATGGCACACAGACCCTGCTGATCCTTCCCGACATCGATTTTCCCGGACACAAAAAGGCCGACGTCGAGGTTGAGACGGTGAAGTGCGTCGACCACTGCGAACTCCTGGATCCTCAGCCAAATCCGTAGGGTCGTACTTAACATCTTGAGTACGCTGCCCCGAGTGGGCGTGTGCCTTCGAGTTGAACCCTAGACCCTTAGCCAGCCCCGGAATCCCCGAGCCGCATAGTAAGACTCGGCCCCGTTGTGATAGACAAAAACCGTGTCGTACCTGCGATCGCAAAAGAGGGCTCCGCCGAGATTTCTGATACGAGATGGTGTCTTCACCCAGCTCGATGTTTTCGTATCGAATTCTCCAAGCTTCTGCAGCTCTCGATATTGTTCTTCGGTCAATAGCTCAATGCCCATCGCAGTAGACATCTCTATCGCGTCATTTTTCGGTTTATTTTCTTTGCGGGAGTCGAGCGCTTTACGGTCGTAGCAAAGACTTCTGCGGCCTTTCGGACTTTCCGCTGAACAATCATAAAAAATATATTCGCCGGTGTTTTTGTCATGGCCAACAACATCCGGTTCACCGCCAGTCCTTTCCATTTCACGGAGTGACCATAGCTTTTCAGGATTGGCTTTCAGCTTTGCCTGGATAGAAGCCCAGTCCAGACCTATGTGGCGGGTAATGTTTTTCTCAAAGCGTGCTTTCAGTGTGCTGAGTAGCTCTTCACCTTGTGTTGCTGAAAGGGGTGCGCGTGTCATATTCAGGCTAGGCGCCGCTAATCATCCAATCCTTTACCCTGGAGAATTTGCGGCATACATTTTTCCACCCTGGCCTCGCGCGTTTCGGACCGCTTGGCAGCAGAAAAATAAAAAAGGTATCCTCTTTGGCGTCCGGGAGTCAGTGCAGCAAAGGCCTTTCTTAACCCAGGGGTTTCGTCCAGCTTCTTCTGAAATTCTTCCGGAACTTTGAACTCGGAAGTTTTTTTCAGCTTCACCTTCAAACCGGCTTTCTCCACTTCAATGGCTTCCTTGATGTAAGCCTTGAGAATGGGTTGCATCTGAACAATTTCTCCAAGGTTGGTGAACCGAATCTGCCGCCCTGCCTGCACATTCTCGGTTTGTTGGATGAGAATGTGTTTAGGATCTTTCAACAACGCGCCTTTGAAAAACAGGAGCGCACAGTATTCTTTGAAACCGTGGATTAAAACGATGTTTTTTTCATCCGACGCGTAACAAGCCTGTCCCCACTTCACCTCTTCCGTCAGGGGAAACTCAAGAATGATCGTTCTCAACTTTTCAAATTCTGCCTGCCACTTTTTGGCCTTTTTTAGAAGGGCATCAACCTTGGGATTCGTTCTGGGCATGATTTACTCCCAATAAACGGATGTTATCCCAGGGTAGCCCGGCGCGGCGATGCAGAACGTACGTGTCATTAGGTATTTGCTCCGTTAACCAAGCCAGTTTTGCTTGCAAGGATCGTTCGTGGAATCTGCGGCACCAGACGTGATGTGCCACCGATTCACGCCTTAGGCAACCACGAAGGGACCTCCACGCCGAACTGCTTTGCGTATTCGTCATT
>JAFAGX010000413.1 GCA_019237515.1 Acidobacteriaceae bacterium | reverse complement strand
TCCATCGAACAACATTGCCATCCGGTCAGCGATCCGGAAGGCACTGGACAACTCATGCGTGACCACCAGGGCCGTAATCTGGAAGGTTTCCTTTAGAAACAGGATGAGTTCGTCGAGTTCTGCCGCCACGATCGGGTCCAATCCGGCGGACGGCTCGTCCAGCACCAGGATGTCGGGATCCATAGCAAGAGCGCGCGCAACCGCCGCCCGCTTCTTCATACCGCCGGAAAGCTCCTGCGGATGCAGCTTGCCGAAATCCGCCAGGCCCACCACTGCCAACTTCATCCAGACGATTAGGTCAATGATGGAAGGCGAGAGTGCGGTGTGCTCCCGCAATGGAAGCGCGACATTTTCTTCGAGGGACAGTGAATTGAAGAGAGCCGCACTTTGAAATGCCACTCCAATCGAGGCCCGGACCTTGTTTAAGTCGTCTTCGGAGCAGCCCGTGATGTCCGTGCCCTGGATGGAGATGCTGCCCGACTTGGGCCGCTCAAGGCCAAGAATCTGCCGCAACAGCGTGCTCTTTCCTGAACCGCTGCCCCCAAGCAGAACCGTGATCTGACCCGGCTCGATGTCGAGGTTCAAGCCGTCGAGCACACGTCGGCCCTCGTATTCCACTACCAGATCGCGTACGGAAATGATCGACATTTAACTTTTGCCTACCAGGTAAAAGATCGCCGTAAAAACCACATCGGCAAGTATGACCAAGAACGTGGACCGCACGACGGCCATCGTGGTGGAGCGACCTACAGCGTCAGGTCCACCTCGAACTCGGAATCCCTCCAGGCAGCCCACGTGAGCGATGATGGTGGCAAATGCCACGCTCTTAATGAGCCCGGACAATACATCCCGCAGTACGATCGAGCTCAGCACGTAGCGGAAGTACAGCAGGAGACCAAGGTGGGTGCTGAAGAACATGAATAACCCACCGGCAACAATGCCGAACAGGTTTGCCACGATACTGAGACACGGAACCGCAACTAGCGCGGCCAGAAACTTCGGCGCCAGAACGAACTCTACCGGCTCAAACGCCATGACTTTGAGTGCATCGATCTCTTCGGTGACCTTCATCGTGCCGATCTCGGCTGCAAATGCAGATCCCGATCGTCCACTGACCGCGATCGCCGTCAGCAGCGGACCAAGCTCGCGAGTGAAGCCGACTGCGACCAGGTCGATCACGTAATGCAACGCCCCGAACCGCCGCAGTTCCGAAGCTCCTTGCATCGCCAGGATGAAACCGGTGCACAGGGCCAGCAAGGCGACCATAGGCAGTGCCTGAACTCCGATCTCAAGCATTTGGCGAACGGCTGCGCGCCAACGATGTCGATTCCCAACCAGGGGCAAAGCTCTCCCCATTGCGCGCACGGTTGCCCATAACTGGATATTGAGGCTTCCGACGTAGTCGAGTTGATTAAGCGTCTCTCTGCCGGCACTTTCGAAAATGGTGGCCATCAAACCGCCTCGCTTCCGCATCGGCCAGTCGTTCCGACGCTTCCATTGAAGAGGGCCAGTATTCCTGTGGATTCAAACAGGTGAAGGAGGCGATCGTGAAGACCTTGCAATCTCAGGTCGGTTCCATCATCCCGTGCGATCTTCAAAGCTTCTATCAGCGTGGCCACACCGGAACTGTCGATATGATTGACCCCCGAGAGGTCGATGCTCACTACTTTTGGGTGGGGGGACTGCAAGAGTGCCAAGAGCCGCTCACGCAGAGCAGGGGAGGAATCGAAATCAATCCGACCGAATACGGATGCCAATGCACCACCCTCGCTGGCGACGATCTTCATGCCCGACCTCCCGACACTTTCGCGGCTATTGATCTGCGCGACATCAGGCCTGCTATCACGATTCGTGTGCACGTACACCTTCAGGGAATCCCCGGTCGATACCGGGAATCGCAATTTCAGGGCCGGATGCGATACTCCCAAGTGAGTGAAAATCATCAGCCCGGTAGTTCTTCGGTGCCCCAACTCAGGCAGTTAACAAAGGCAGTGCCCGTATACGGGCAGACGAAGGTCAGCTCGGTGCCAAGGGTGACCTCAGAAGGTCCGCATGATCATTGAGCTAAGAAGTTTTCGAAAAAACCACGACTGGATTAATCCTCATGGCCGATCCCGTCCGCTCTCCTGCTAAACTGCCCGCGTGCGGCGTCTCGTGGTCAATGCGGACGACTTGGGATTCACATCGGGCGTGAATCGGGCCATTGTTACGGCACACACAGATGGAATCGTGACGTCTGCCACATTGATGGCCAACGGCCGGGCCTTTCACGAAGCCAAAGAACTCGGGCAACGACTCCCAAAGCTGAGTATTGGCTGCCACGTGGTGTTGATCGACGGCGAACCGGTTCTGCCGCCGGCACAAGCTCCTTCATTGACGCAATCCGGGCGATTTCGCGATGACCTGAAAACATTTGCCGCTCGGGCGTTGAGGGGTCAGCTTGAGGCGGCAGAGATTGCCGCCGAGGCAGCCGCCCAAATCAAGAAAGTGCAGGCCGCGGCAGTGTGCGTGTCACACGTCGACACGCACAAGCACACCCATATTTTCCCGAAGGTGTTGCGCCCTCTGTTAGTGGCCGCTGCCAAGTGTGGGGTGCAAGCCCTCCGGAACCCATTCGGACCGCGCTTTCCTTTGCGATTCGGTGAACTTCTGAAGCGGCCGAATCTCTGGACACGGTGGGCCGAGATGAGAGTATTGGGAACCTTTGCGGGTAGGTTCCAGAAGGCTGTGCAGCGGGAAGGCTTTGTCACGCCCGATGGGACTTTAGGCATTGAAGTCACCGGAACTTTGAATGAGACGTTGTTCGCGGCAATCGCAAACAGCGTCCCTGAGGGGACATGGGAACTCGTCTGTCATCCCGGCTACAACGACTCTGATCTGCAATCGGCCAGGACGCGACTGCGAGAGTCGCGGCAGGTCGAATTGCATGTACTGACTTCGCCGAGATCTCGGGAGATTCTTGCGCAACAGGAGATAGAGTTGATTTCCTACCGAGATTTGCTCGATCGGTGACCAGTCACGATATTATTTACAGTCTTATGCTCTCGACCCCGCGGACGCGGTCGTAATGTTCAGCCCGGGCAAGCTGGAGAAGGGCGTGCAAGCGATGGCCGCCGGTTTGATTGCAAGCAGGGCCGAATCATTCTGGCGTGTGCGACTAGGCGAGCAGTATTTTCGTTGCGCTGAGCTCCGACGGCGGACCCCTCGCACCGCTTTCATGAGTTTCGCGCGCGCGCGGGCTGTCTGCGCTTTCACCGTTCCGATGGGAACTCCCAGAACGCGAGCTGTTTCGCGGAGCGAAAGGTGATGTACAAACCGCAGCTGGAAGGTCTTCCGAAGAATCGGGGATAGTTGGGCTGCTGATCTCATCAAACGCGCATTCAGTTTAAACAGGTGGCACTCATCTTCGGGATTGGGCCGGCCGTCCACCAAAATATCGGAAAGCGGAGATTCCTGCTCTTCACCGATTCGTGAATCGAGGGATACATGGATATGGCGCAGTCGTTTGCGCAATTGCATTCTCGCGCAATTGATAACGATTGTCATCAACCATGTCGACATCTTGGCATCGCCTCTGAATTGATCCAAGTGCTTGTGCGCTGTCAACAAGGCGTCCTGCACCGCATCCTCAGCATCGGCCTGGTTTCCCAAAAGTCTGTATGCGGATCGGTAAAGCGATGGTAAACCGTTCGCAACAACATGCTGCATCTGGGAAGATGCGACCTGGCCCGGGGTGGGCATGCCGCCGTGATTGTTCTTCATTGCTCCGTCCGCTCGTTGCATGCACTCTTCTCCCTTGTGAACAAATGCACGTTGCATTCCAATCGATATGCAACCAAGACAGCGCATCTAGCAGAAATCCGAACTACCTTGACCCCGATGGCGAGCCCGGTAAGGGGACCACCAAAACTTCGTCTGAGCTTGCCACTTTGAGAGTTGGTTTCGACTGCTGCTCCGCTTCGTCGATGTCATGTTTCAGAACATCGTGAAGCGCGCAAAGCACCTGATACTGCATCATCGCCACTTGGTATCTTTGCTGCAAAAGATATTCGGCCTGCTCACGGGTAATTTGATTTGCCTGCTGCGCCTGCACGATGACCGAGAAATCGTTCGAAGTCTTGTCTGCCAGCAAATTCATCGCGATTTCGTAGGATTTCAGAACGTCTTGTGGGCCCAAGGGCATCTGGGGTCTAACCGCGATCAAATCTGGTAGAACCTGGCCAGATTGGGGAGAGTTCGTCCCTGCAACAACTTTTTCGAGCGGAGGCGGCGCCGCCTGAATCTTCTTTTTCTTGGGCTGGGCGGCGGCGGTGTGCCCCATTGTGGCGAGCACCAGTACCGCAATAAGGATCTCTCGAGACTTCATCGGTGGCTCCTTCTGCAAGCTGCACATCGTAATCGGGCTTATAATCGCGCGCTCGGACGATGTTTCGAACTCCTTCACCAGAATTGCTACCGAAGGAGCGGGCGTGCCAATGCGCGCGGTGGCTGCACGAGCTATTTCGAAGCTTTAGAC
>JAFAGX010000271.1 GCA_019237515.1 Acidobacteriaceae bacterium | reverse complement strand
CAAGACGGTCGCTTCCATCATTATCGGCGCGGCGAGGCAACGCGGCGACTTGAAAGCCGGGTTGGATACACCAGTCGCCTCCATCAAGCTGGAATCGCTGCGCGGATCGTCGTACGGCCGGCGCGATAGGCAATGTCTGCGATTTGTAAAAACATTGTCAACAATTCCGCACAGTTCACGTCTAATCGCTTTGTAAATAGTAAGCTTGTGAAGTACTTCGATAATGTCGCTGACCGAGGGTAACATGATGCGCGTTGAGACTAACCGAGACACTACGATCCAGAGGATTCCTGGAAGCTTGACCAAAGATTTTTCCCAGGTCGCACAAGGATCCAGCATGGCGGAACGAATTTTGGTCGTCGAAGACGATCACGCGGTGCAGAAGGCGTTGAAGCGCCTGTTTGAAAGTGAAGGGTTCGAGATTGAGATTCGGGGAGATGGTAAGGCTGCAGTTGAAGCCTTCCGAAAAGTCACTCCCGCTGTCATCGTTCTTGATCTCCGCCTGCCATTGATGTCCGGACGAGATGTCTGCCGCGAGATCAAACAACAGTCTCCGTCCACGCCGATCATTGTTCTCAGCGCCGCGAGCGATGTCTCGGACAAGGTACTGCTGCTCGAACTCGGCGCTGATGACTACGTGACCAAGCCTTTCAGCCCTCGAGAGTTGCTGGCCCGAGTCCGCGCTGCTTTGCGCCGCAACGTTCGCAAAGATGCGGGGGAAGTCGCCGTATTTGATGGAATCGCAGTTGACTTCACGAAAATGGAAGTGACCCGAGACGGCGAGCTGATCACCTTGACCGCGCAAGAATTCAAGACGTTGAAGTTCCTGGTGCAAAACGCGGAACGTGTGATCACGCGAGATGAGTTGCTGAACGAGGTCTGGGGCTATCAGAACTATCCCACCACTCGTACGGTCGACAACCACATTCTAAAACTTCGCCAGAAACTGGAGCGCGATCCTGCCAATCCCATGCACTTTCGCACCGTCCACGGTGTGGGTTACAAGTTTGTGCGATAACTTCCAGCCGCATGGGTTAAACTGCACGTCTGCGCGAGTGAGGTCGAGCGGGACCCGATGAAACTTCGCCTCCGCACCAAGTTTCTGTTGTCCATGCTCCTGATCTCGGCGGGTCTCACCGCGACGAGCCTTTTGCTGGTAAGGCACAGTGTTCAAGGGCAAATCAAGCGGGAAATCTTTTCCGACCTGCAGAATTCGGTCACAACCTTTCAAAACTTCCAGCAACTTCGCGAGCTAACTCTGACCCGTTCGGCGGAACTGCTAGCGTACCAGCCGCTGCTGCGTTCGCTGATGACCGCGCCCGATGAAGCCACTATTCAGGACTCTTCCACGTCGTGGTGGCGATTGGCGGGCAGTGACCTTTTTGGGTTGGTGGACCGCAGGGGCAGGGTTGTCGCTTTACATGCTACGACCCCGGGTTTTACCCGAGAGATGGCTCAACAATTTCTGGCGAGCGCATTTGATCAAGAGGGTTCAATCCAGTGGTGGTTTGGTTCGCAACACCTGTATCAGGTATTCATTAAGCCAATTTATTTCGGGGCGGAATCTGAAAACCGTCTTCTGGGACTTCTTGTGCTCGGTTACGAAATCGATGACCGCGTAGCTTCTCAGGTGAGCCGTATCGCTGCAAGCCAGGTGGCGTTCTACTACGGCGACGTTGTGGTCCGAAGCACTCTTAACCCGGCACAGGAAGCGGAACTGGCAAAGCACCCCATTATTCGATACGCAAAAGGCATCGATCCTGAAGAACTGCAGTTAGGGGATGAGCGTTTTCTGGCGACTTCGGTGGAGCTGGCGCAGGGCAAAACACCTTCAGTTCGGCTGAGCGTATTGAAATCGTTCGATCAGGCGACCGCGTTTCTCGACAATTTGAATCGTCTGTTGCTCGCCCTGGGGCTCGCCGCAGTGGCCGGGGGAAGCATGCTCGTCTTCTTCATCTCGCATACCTTTACGCGGCCGTTGGGCAGCTTGGTGGCTGGGGTCCGGGCTCTGGAAAAAGGTGACTTCCATTATGCGCTGGATGCACGTGGAGGAGATGAGGTCGCAGAGGTAACCGGCGCATTTAACCGAATGCGCGCCAGCTTACTCAAGACCCAGCAGGAACTGATCGACGCGGAGCGCCTGGCCACTATTGGCCGCATGGCGAGCTCGATTTCGCACGACCTGCGACATTCGCTAGCAGCTGTGGTCGCCGATGCTGAGTTCCTTCTCGAAAGCAGGTTAACTACCGAGCAACGTGAGGAGCTGTATCAGGAAGTTCGCATTGCGGTGAATCAGATGACCGAACTGATCGACTCCCTACTCGAATTCTCGCGTACCCGGGAATCGTTACGCCTGACGTTTGGGAATGTAAGGGATTCGGTCGAGCACGTGGTTCAGGCAATCCGCACACACCGCCGGTTTCATCCGGCGTGGATTGAAGTCCGGCAGCAAGGTGAATGCAGCGGTTGGTACGACAGCAGAAAGCTGGAACGTGCCTTCTACAATCTGTTGCTCAATGCCTGCGAAGCGCTTCCGGCCCAGGACGGGCGCATCAGGATTGAAGTGGCTCAGGTACCGGAGGGAGTACAAATCCGGGTCGCGGACAACGGACACGGCATCCCGGAGTCGATCCGGGAGAAACTCTTCGAGCCGTTCGTCAGTGTTGGGAAAGAGAACGGAACCGGGCTGGGCCTGACCGTGGTGCAGAAAATTGTGCAGGATCATGGAGGACAGATTGTCGTAGAAAACACGTCAGAAGGTGGAACAGTGTTTCGAGTCACTCTTCCGCTCTCTTCAGCTTCCATTCATGCCAGTGCCGGCGAAGCCAGAGTGGAGATGCGATCGTTGAGCTCAAGCAAGAGCACTACGACATAGCGAAATTGAACTCCCAGCGGTCCGGCAGCCGGTTGGAATCATTCCAACTCGCGCGATTTGGAGCAAGAAGGTCTCATAGATTTCATCGTTAAAGGGAGGCGCTTGTGAAGCGGAGCGACGAAATTCCCGTATCTTTCGGAAGAGCCGCCGTGGTCCTCGGAATGCTCCTGCTGGTGGGTGCGAGTTTATGGAGCCAAACGCTGCCGAATACGGCCACAACCCCCTCAACCTCGGATGCGGCCGTCACCGCAGCAGTGCGTGAGTTGCAACAACAGGTCACCGAGTTGCGCGCTGCAGTCGCTGAAATGCGCTCGGAAGCAGCGCAGTATCGGGCCGAAACAGCCGAGCTGCGCCGAGAGTTGCAAGCGGTGCGGGAGCAGCCAGAGCAGTCGATGGGTAACCGATACGTGGCGGCGGGTTCTTCTGCAACAGAGACGCCGCAAAGCTCGACTGGCGGACAGAAAGCCACCGTCGAACAACGGATCGCGAACTTAGAAGAAACAACGCAACTGCTGGACAGCAAACTTCAGGATCAATATCAGACCAAGGTCGAGAGCGCATCGAAGTATCGAGTTCGATTGTCTGGTATTGTCCTGATGAATCTTTTCAGCAATCGCGGAACGACCGACAATCAAGACATACCGAGCATCGTCTATGGGCCTAACCAGGGCAACGGTGATTTCGGGGCAACTTTGCGACAGTCCGAAATCGGTCTGGAAGCCTTCGGGCCCACGCTGTGGGGTGCGAAAACATCGGCAAATCTTCAAGCCGATTTCGCAGGCGGTTTTCCCAATACCTGGAATGGAGTAAATTCCGGAATTTTCCGGCTGAGAATCGCGAGTGCACGCTTGGATTGGGCCAAAACCTCGGTCGTGGTGGGGCAGGACGATCTCTTCGTTTCGCCGCTGTCACCGACGTCGTTCGCATCTTTGGCAGTTCCGGCCTTTAACTATGCAGGCAACCTGTGGGCGTGGACGCCGCAGGTGCGGGTCGAGCACCGCTTCGACCTGTCGGAAAATGACAGCATCCGGCTGCAGGCAGGCATACTCGACAATCTTACGGGTGAGTTTCCGGCGCATTACTATTTTCGAGCACCAGGGCCTGGAGAAGCTTCCGGCCAGCCAGCCTACGGCTTTCGAACTGCGTGGACGACCGGGGTTTTCGGTAAACCTCTCACACTGGGAGCTGCGGGCTACTATGGCCGCCAAAATTGGGGTCTTGGCCGCTCGGTGGATGGCTGGGCCGGAATGACGGATTGGGACATTCCTCTGTTCTCGAGGTTCAGCCTCGCGGGCGAGTTCTATCGCGGCCGAGCAGTCGGAGGAATCGGAGGAGGAATCAGCCAGAGTGTATTCTTCCTGGGCCCGCAAGAGGTAGCCTCCACCGCCGTCCGAGGACTTGATTCCCGTGGTGGATGGTCGCAGCTGAAATTCCGCGCAAGCAGCAGGTTGGAATTTAACGTAGGCGTCGGTGTCGATAACCCGACAACGTCCGAAGTGCGCGCTGCGGTCGGCGCTGAGCCTAGCTACGCTCAAAACCGCAGCGGCCTGGTAAATTTCGTTTACCGGCCAAAATCTAATCTGCTCTTCTCAGGCGAGTACCGGCATCTCCAGACTTTCGACGCCTACAGCGTGAATAACTCTGCGCAGCAAGTAAATATGGTCATGGGAGTTTTGTTTTGATGAGAAACCTCCCAAAGTTGCTCACTGTTCTGTTGGTGGGATGCATTACCTGCGGCGTCGCAGTCGCGCAGCAAACCACGGTGACCGCATCAGTGGCTGTGACACGCAGCGGCAAAGTACGCTCTCGGGATGCCAGCAACGTGGTGCTATGGCTCACTCCCAATGACGCGGCCAAAGCTTCCCCGCTCCCAGCCGCAGAGCCGTCCTCAAAACCGCGATTGGTCCAGAAAAACAAGAGCTTTGAGCCTCATGTACTCGTGGTTCCAGTCGGCTCGATGGTGGAGTTTCCGAATCGTGATCCGTTCTTCCACAATGTTTTTTCGCTTTTTGAGGGTAAGCGTTTCGACTTGGGCCTTTATGAGGCAGGGAGCACGCGCGACGTGCTTTTCGAGAAGCCGGGCATCTCGTACATCTTCTGCAACATTCACGCGGAAATGAGCGCAGTGGTTGTGGCTGTGAACACGCCGTATTTCGGGGTTTCCGACCGCCAGGGGCAGGTTGTGATTCGCAATGTGCCTCCGGGATCCTATTGGCTTCGGGTCTGGTATGAGAGCGCCTTGCCCGACAGTCTCAATGCACTCACACGCGAGGTCAAAATTTCCGATTCCGCTTCTACATTAGGGCGCTTGAG
>JAFAGX010000619.1 GCA_019237515.1 Acidobacteriaceae bacterium | reverse complement strand
TCTATTCAGCTTTTTGTTCAGGCTTGCTGATGGCGATAGTTTCGCCCGCGTCGCCCACCTTGAACCGCGCAAAGCGGCGAACAGAAATGTTCTCGCCCAGTTTGCCGATTTTGCCGGCGATCAGTTGCGAAATGCTGATCGTCTGATCTTTGATGAAGGGCTGCTCGTAGAGGCAGACCTCCTCATAGAACTTCCCCATCTTGCCTTCGACGATCTTCTCCACAACCTGCGCTGGCTTGCCGGTCGCCGCCGCCTGTGCGCGGTAAATATCTTTCTCGCGCTCGTAGGCTTCCGGCGTCACATCTTCTTTACGGACGAACTTCGGGTCGCTCGCGGCGATGTGCATGGCGATGTCGTGCACCAGTTCCTTGAAATCATCGGTGCGAGCCACGAAATCGCTCTCGCAATTCACTTCGACGAGAACACCGATCTTGCCCCCGGCATGGATATAGCTGGCCACCGATCCTTCGCTGGTTACACGCGCCGCCTTCTTCTGCGCGACTGCCGCACCCTTCTTGCGAAGAATGACAATCGCCTGCTCCATGTCGCCCTTCGCCTCGGTGAGCGCCTGCTTGCAATCCATCATCGGGGCGCCGGTACGCTCGCGAAGGTCCTTCACTTGTGTTGCGGAAATGTTCGTTGTAGTTGTGCTCATAATTCAGTTTCCAGTTTCAGGTTTCTAGCTGCTTGAAATTAGAAACACGAAACTCGGAACTGCTCCTTACAAACTTTGACCCGCGGCGGACGACCCGCGCGGGTCTGAATTCCTCACATGCTGGTCGGTCGTCTTGACGTTTGGGTTGGGTTTAGGACGAGCGGCTGTAGCTATGGTGCCCAACCTCTTCCGTATCGGCGATTGCCTCTTTAGCCGCAGGCTGCTTGCGAGTCCCGCTTCCCAGAACCTCTTCCATGCTGATGTCTTCCGATTCGTTCGATGCTTGTGCCGCCGTAATATCGATACCAGCCTCTTCCGGCGACTCCGCTGCCGCAACTTCGGCCTGCTGCGCAGCTCCTACATCCGCTGCCAAATCTGCAACCTGCTTGTCGCTCATGAGCTGCGAGCCTTCCGATACTGAATCTGCAATTTTGGTGGCGAATAAACGAATGGCTCGCAAGGCATCATCGTTGCCCGGAATAACGTAATCCACCTCGCTGGGATCGCAATTTGTATCAACCACAGCCACCACCGGAATTCCCAGCTTGCGCGCCTCGCGCACCGCGATCTGCTCTTTGTTTGAATCGATGACGAAAATCGCATCCGGCAGCCGGGTCATGTTCTTGATCCCCGCAAGGTTGGCTTGAAGGTGCTTGCGTTCGCGCTCCAGCTTAATCACTTCCTTCTTGGGCAGCAACTCGTAGCGGCCATCCGTGGCCATGTCATCGAGTTCCTTAAGCCGCTTCACCGATTTCTGGACCGTCACCCAATTCGTCAGCAAGCCGCCCAGCCAGCGCTGGTTCACGTAAAAACACCCAGCCCGTGTGGCCTCCTCAGCGATCGCATCCTGCGCCTGCCGCTTGGTACCGACAAAAAGAATGATCTTCCCGTCAGTCGCCAGGTCCTGCACAAACTTCGACGCCTCTTTGAACATCTTCAGCGTCTTCTGCAGATCGATGATGTAAATCCCGTTGCGCTCTCCGAAGATGTATTCCTTCATCTTGGGATTCCAGCGCTTGGTCTGGTGCCCGAAGTGAACTCCCGCTTCGAGCAACTCCTTCATGGTGATGTTAGCCAATCAACCTCCTCACTTGGGTTGCATCGGTCGCTTACTGCGAACCCCGCTCCCGATTGTTATTCCCGTCCCGCATCGCGAGACACGGGAAGAATTGAACACCTGAAATCAGTAGCTAGTAGCCAGAAGCTAGTAGCTGCATTTACCGTTTCGAGTACTGGAAGCGCTTGCGCGCACCCTTCTGGCCGTACTTCTTTCGTTCTTTCGCTCGCGGATCGCGGCTGATCAGGCCTTCTGCCTTCAGTTTCTTGCGCAGCTCGATGTTGAACAACATCAGAGCACGAGCGATGCCGAGTTTGACCGCATCGGCTTGACCGTTCACTCCGCCGCCCGCGACGTTGGCAACCACATTAAACGAAGAGGTCGTTTCGCTGGACAGCAAAGGCTCACGCGCGCTGCGCCGTTGTGATTCCGTTACGAAATATTGGTCGAACGGACGACCGTTCACCTTGAAGTCGCCGCTGCCTGGCCGCAAATAGACTCGCGCCGTCGCGGATTTACGTCGTCCCGTTCCGTAATATTGCAGTGTTTCTGCCATGTTTAGCTTCTGGTTTCTGCCCGCTACCGTATAAGAGTAGCGACGTTCACCGATTGATCCTTTCCAAAATTCTCTGACAAACTAAGAGCCGGCAGCCGCGAGCTGTTCCGGCTTCTGCGCCTGGTGCGGATGCTTCTCTCCGCGATACACCTTCAGCTTGCTGATCATCTGGCGCCCCAGCTTTGATTTCGGCAGCATGCGTAACACCGCCTGCTCGATAATCATGTCTGGTCTCTTAGCAAACCGGTTGCGAAAACCTTCTGTTCTCAATCCGCCCGGATATCCGGTGTAGCGCTGGTACACCTTTTGCTCAGCTTTCATGCCCGTGATTTTTACCTTCTCTGCGTTGATCACAATCACGTGGTCACCAGTATCCAGAAACGGCGTATACCTTGGATTCTCTTTACCCATCAAGCGGCGTGCGACTTGCGATGCAAGCCGGCCCAGTGTCTGCCCTGAAGCATCCACGACATACCACTTGCGCGCAATTTCCCCCGCTTTGGGGAAATAGGTTGACATTCTAAATCTCCAAAAAATGAAAAAAGCAAAGAAGACCGCTGAGTAACCTCGCAAGCGCTGAACGCGCAGGGCTATCAGGCGGGCAACCGCAGAACTGCTAAAGATTTAAAGATAGCTTAGCCTGCTGGCATTGTCAACGAACTGATTGCACACGTTGCGCTTAGCGGCATTTCGCTATTCATAGGCCAGGGCATCAATCGGGTCTTTCTGTGCCGCTTTGAACGCTGGGTACAGTGCTCCGAGGATTGCGCCGCCTATAGCAATAGCAGTGGCCCGCAAAATCCAGCCGCCGGTAACCACCACCCGAAGCGTCGAATGGCCGTCAATTCCAGCTCTCGCAATCAAGCTGAAAACAATCCCCGCCACAATTCCGCCGATCGCCAGGAGCACGGTTTCCCGCAGAATCACATCCACGATATATAGCTTCGAAGCGCCCATGGATTTCAAAATTCCGATCTCCCGCGTTCGCTCCATCACGGCGGTGTACATGGACTGAAAGATCACCAGAAAACCAATGATGACCGAGATCACGATCACAAAATCAATGAACTGCGAAACCCCCGGATACCGGCTCGTGGTCATCATGGAAAGGTAATACGCCATGGACGCCGCCACATACGTCGACATTCCGGGAACCTGCTTAATCTCATTCACCACCGCATCGGCGCTCGCCGGATCGTCCAATTTCAAATAGAAAATGCTGGCCTTGCCTTGGGCGCCAATCAAATCCTGCAGCACTCCGATTTGGAGAAATTTGCGCGCGCCTTTGCCCGGTTCCACGATTCCTGAGACCCGAAACTTGTTATTTAGAATTTCAATTTCATCTCCAACTTTGATGTGCTTGGCCCGGGCGTAAAGATCATCGATCATGCATTCGTTAGGCACATGAAATGCCCGTCCCGCCACAAATTGAAATGGGCCTGAGAGCTTCTCATAGCTGTTCAGATCAATTCCCGCGATCAGCTCCAGATTGCCAGCCGTCGAGACTTGCGTGACAACCGGAGCAACATCGATCACGTGAGGCAGTTTCGCCAAAACATCGCCGATTTTGATCGACATGGGTGCGCCCGTCAGACCCACTATGTAAGACGAGCCAGGCGGCATTACTACGACATCGGCTCCAATCCCCGCTTGCCTTTGCCGCGAATCATTCAACAGCCCCAGCGCCAGGCCGACGATCAGCAAAATCAGGGTGACCTCCAAGGCGATCGCAATCATGCTGATGAACGACCGGATCGGCCGGTGCGCCAGGTTTGCCACAATCATTTTGTTCATCATTTCGTGAGTGCTTCGGCTAGCGTAACAAAATTCGCATTCGTGCAGGCCAAGTTCTTTACTGATTACTTTCCGCCGGTTTGTCTGCTGCACTCGACTGTGCCTTGTCCAAATTGACCACTTCCACCCCCGGCGGTTGCTCCAGTACGAATTTGTCATTCGGCAGCGGCTCGTTGAGGTCCAGCTTGAGGACGGTCAGCGTGATGTCCCATTCCTCCTGTGGGCGGTTGATCTCGATCTTCCACGGAAAGTTCACGTCAACATCCGTCTTGTAATTCTCGTAACTCGCTATGGTCTGAACGTTCCCCTCGGCATCATAGAGAAGCTGGCGGTGCGGCAGCAGGTCAATGCGGCTGAAAATGATCTTTCGCGAGAGGAATGGATGTGCGCCGGTTTGAACAATGTCGAGAACATACTCGGCTTGTACGACCTTACGGCCTTTGTTGTCGGTGATCGACCCTGTGTCATTCTCCATCACCGCGATCTCATTTCGCTGGTCAATGTGACGTAACAGCAGAGCGTCGTAAATATGCTGTGGCCGGACGTTCTCCAAAGGCTGTGCCGCATTGCGGGTCTCGATATCGTTGCGCCCGACGATAAACCGATTCTTGGGCGGAATCCACAACTTGAAATCGCGCCCGTCGCTCACCATGTCAAAGGCTCGGTTCCGAACGATCGGCATGAGCCCGATCATGCGCAGCATCTCCGGCTTTCGCACCAGCACGTACCCTCGGATCGACTCGTACTCGGTAACCTTGCCCTTCTTTTCACCCCCCACCGAGGTCGATATGTCTACCGTCGCCTGCAGGGTTTGAATTCGGCCGGCCTGCGAATTGACGTAGTCAATCAGTTCCTGCGCACTTGCAGTTTTGAGTTGTAGAGGCGGCAACTGCTCGACCTTCCGCGACCGAAACAGGCAGCCGGAGAGCGGCAATACACTTATCAGCAAGAGCAACGCGTGACGGCATCGGGCAGGACGAAACATGCAAACGTATCGACTTAGATGAATAGATGAGTATAAGGGACGCACCGCAGGTGGAGCATCTTGGTGCCCCAGAAGTAAGCAAAGCCCCGGTGGGCGTGAACGAGGCTTTGCCCAATAATCAGAAAATATCACCCCTCGCGCTTGGGCGCGGGGGGTGGACACGCTATGCAGTGCTCGGGCGATATGAAGACAGTCTGGCCCATTCCGATGTGGATTTTCAGCTTAAGTCCTCCAACCTCAATTCTCCGCTGCTACCCTTCCAGGCGTGGTGGAACTGATCTTCAATGAATCCCGCATCGTAATCTTTGCCTTGTGCCTTCAAAGCCTGATGCAATCCGAAGAGCGACCGTGGATTTCGCGGGTTGCGATTTAGGTCTTCGCGGAAAACCCTCTCTGCCCGTTGGGCATCTCCGCTCATCAGCAACGTCGCACCCAGCGATTCGCGCACTGGAAAGAACCAGTCCGGCGGCTCACCATATTTCAGCGAATCCTGAACTGCGACCGCTTCCCGGAACATAACCACCGCCGCCGCATTATCTTTTTTCGCCAGAGCGATCTGCGCCCCTAGCACGTTCTCTGCGACTTTCATGATGTCCTTGGCTTTGTTGTTAACCGGCATGGCAAAAACGACATCCAAAGGTGTCGCGCGCTCCGCCTCCGCAACAATCTTGTATTCCCCCTCCGCCTCACTGACCTTGCCAGTACTGGCCAGCGCCATTCCCCGCGCAAAGTGCCAGAAAACCGTCGTCGTTTTCATGCTGGGATCGGGCTGCGCCATCGCCAGAATCTGATTCCAGTGGTGAAACCGTATCTCCACGGCCATGGGAATGGTCATGAAGCCTTCGATCGGCGGCATGTCTTTCACATGCGGGCCGACATGCGCGGCCAGCATGTCCGCATTTTTTTTCGCTTCCTCATAATTCCCATCCATCGACGCGCACATGGCGATGAAATGCAGATTGTGGCTGTAGTACATCATGGGATAAATGCCCTGTGCGCCACTGGCCTGGATATAAGCCCGATCCACAGACGCCGCTTCCTGGTTGGTCTTAACTGCCGCTTCGTAGTCTCCGGTGCGAATGTAAACATGCGCCGGCATGTGCACGAGATGTCCCGCCCCTGGCGCCAGCGAAGCCAGTTTATTCGCGCCAGCTAATGCCCGTTCTGGAGTCGGGGACGCCTCAACCGCGTGAATGTAATAGTGAACGGCTCCCATGTGGTTGGGATCGCGCCGAATCACCGATTCCAGAGTTGTGACAATTTCCTCCGTGCCCACTTCCGGTGTCCCATCCGGACGCCATAAGCCCCACGGATGCAGATTCATCCCCGATTCTGCAAACAGCGTGGCCGCATCGAGATCGTCGGGAAAGTTCTTCGCAACATCGCGCATCGCATCGTGGTAGTCCTCCGCGGCCTTCCGCCGGTCTGCCGCATCTCCCGGAAATCGCTTTGCCATTGCCTGGATATAGGCCTGCTCGCTGGGCGACGCATTAGCCGACAAATCCACTGCCTTCTGAATCGCCTCATGGGCCTGCTTGAAGCGATCGTCACTCGCCGGATCGTTGTAATTGGGCCCTACCGCTTCGGCAACTCCCCAGTACGCCATCGCAAGCTTGGGATCGAGTTCGGCAGCGTGATTAAAAGAACGCGCCGCTTCGTCA
>JAFAGX010000617.1 GCA_019237515.1 Acidobacteriaceae bacterium | reverse complement strand
CCCAAGCTGCCGTACTTCGCTTCCATGGCAGCAAAGCGGGGAAGTACGGCCCGGACACTGAGCTCGCTGGCGTAGCCGCCATAAACGCCAGACAGCAGTGGATCCGCGAGCCTGTCCACCATTTCGCCGCCATAATGGCGCTCGACCATCGACGCCACACTCTCGTCGTCATTAGCTTTGTGAGGCGGGTGAAACCACTCACGCGCCATCCGCAACTTCGTACGTGCAGAAAATAACGGTGACAAGAGTGTAGGGAAAATTTTGGTCGGCACCATGAACATGAGGCCGTCCGGAATCTCGACCAGTTTTCCCTTGCACAGGATGTAGGTTTTGCGATCGCGATCGTTTGAGCCGATCAGTTGATCTCCCAAGCCTAGGTCGCGGCAGAGATCCGAGGCCCAGGGTTTCTCGCTCAGAAAAGAATCGGGTCCAGCCTCCAGCAGACAACCATCGGCACGTTCCGTGACCAGCACCCCGCCCAATCGCGCACTGGATTCATACAATACATAATCGACAGGAGCCTCGGCTTGCCGAGCTTTTTCCAAAGCGAAGGCCGCTGACAATCCTGAGATACCGCCGCCGATGATGGCAATGCGTTTCATGCGATGGCTGATTTGGCCAGACGCGAGCGGACGACATCGGCGAGTGCTTTGGTCAGCAGAGGTGAATCATTCAGCGATTCCGCGCGCCATAAGCGCATGCCGTGATTTTCAGCAAACTGTTTGAAACCAATGTCGATGTCGTAAAGCACCTCGACGTGGTCACAAAGAAAGCCAATCGGTTGAATGAAGATGCCATGATGGCCATTGGCCCGGAGGGCGAGAATGGTTTCCTCCACAGTGGGTCCGAGCCAAGCTCCACCCGACATGCCCTGACTCTGAAAAGCGAACGTCCAATGTTCCGGATCCAGGTCAGCTTCTCGCGCCACCAGGGATGCAGTCTCCTTTGCTTGGCGCTCATACGGATCACCTTCCACGATGGTGCGTTGCGGTACGCTGTGCGCGGTGAAGATCACAGGCAGCTTGGTTCCAGATTCGTTGCAGGCAAGCTTCCAGCCCTCCTGCAGTTTTTCGGCAAAAGCCTGTATCAGAAAGGGCTCAGCATGCCAGGATTCAACAAAATCGAGGCTGAATGGGAGGTCAGATCTCAACGAAGAGCGATACAAGCCCACACTGGTGCGGGAATTCTGTGGAGCGAGGCAGATGGCGATTGCACTTCTGATGTCGTCGGAGGCCATTGAACGCAGCGCGTCTTCAATCAACGGCTTCCAGTTGCGCATGCCAACGTACACCGGCACTCCGAGTTCCTGTTCGAGGAGCTTCGCTTGTTTGAGCGTCAACTCGGTTAACGGCGAGCGGCCGATCAGCCCATAGCGGTGCTTTACTTCATCGATCACTTGCTGTGGAAGCGGTCGCCCACCCGTGACACGTAGGAGAAAGTCGGGAACCTCCTCCACAGAATCCGGGCTGCCATGCGCAAGCAGAAGAACCGCGACTTTGTTAGAGATCTTTCCGCTATTCAAGGTCTACCTTATCTGACCACAGAGTACACAGATCCTCATAAGGGCTTCAACGAATGCTCCTGCACAAATTTAGCCAGTGCCTTCACGTTCTCCACCGGAGTTTCCGGGAGGATGCCGTGGCCAAGATTGAAGATATGCCCAGGGCGTCCGCCCGCCCGATGCAGGATATTTTCCGCCCTGGACTTCACCTCTTTCCAGTCGGCGAAAAGCACAACCGGATCGAGGTTTCCCTGAACGCCACCGTTGAAGCCGATGCTCCGCCAACCCTCGTCGAGGGGAATTCGCCAGTCAAGGCCGATGACTTCCGCACCGACCTCCTTCATGGACGGCAATAGAGTGGAGCTGTCCGTGCCGAAATAAATGACCGGCGCGCCGGTTGCGCGCAGGCCTCTAACCAATTCAGTGGTTCGAGGCAGCACATACTTTCTATAATCCTCGACACTCAGGCATCCTACCCAGCTGTCGAAAACCTGTATGGCATCGGCACCGGCGCGGACTTGCTCGCTTGCGTAAGCGGAAGTTACCCGCACCAGCTTTGCCATAAGATCGTCCCAAGCGGTGGGGGAGGAGTACATCATTTTCTTTGTATAAACATAGTTGCGAGACCCTCCACCCTCGATCATGTAGCTGGCGAGAGTGAATGGAGCGCCGCAGAATCCGATCACCGGCACACGGGAGCCGAAATGCTTGCATACCAGCGTAATTGCTTCGGAAACATAGCCCAGTTCTCCCGCGCCATTGGTATGTAGTTGCGAAACGTCAGCCGAGCTTCGAATCGGTTTTTGGATCACCGGCCCCTCGCCCGCGGCGAAATGAAACGGCAACCCCATCACTTCTAATGGCAGAAGCAGATCGGCAAAGATGATGGCAGCGTCGACCCCAAGAAACTCGGCCGCGGTGATGGTTACTTCGGCCGCGATCTTTGGCTTCTTGCAGATCTCAAGCAGCGAATATTCTTTTCGCACCTTGCGATATTCGGGCATGTAACGCCCAGCCTGGCGCATAAACCAAACGGGTGTGCGATCAACAGGCTGGGCCTTGCAGGCTTTGACGAAACGCGATTCGGGAGCGGACATGAACCTGTAACTCTAGCATTTTTCGCTCACATGGGAGTGTGACGAAGCTCACGCTCCCGGGTAAGGTGCGGATTAACTGACGGGTTGAATCAAACGGACGTGGATCAGGTCACCGCTTGAATTCAACGTTCCGGTAACGGCGACGCGCCGGTCGAGGTATTGCGCAGCTTCGTTCTGGTCATCCAGGTCGTAGAACCATTTATCCGAGATCCTCAGCACATAGCTGGCGCCCTCCTTCGTGATCATCCCAGTGAAGGTTTGCAGAGGTGCTTCGTGCTGCTGATTCATTGATTCTGACGAGTTCTGCTGCGGATCTTTCTGTCCGGAGTTGTTGACGGGATCTGGCGATTGCATCTCAGTCCAGCTAACAAGGTCAGAGGTAAACAGCTGGCTGTGATCAGGCGTCGAAGTAGAGCCGGATACGCCTGATTGGGCGTTTGCCGCTAATCCCCAGAGAAGAAATCCACTAAATACTGCCACTAAAGCGAAGCGCATTACTGATCCCATCGACCGTTGATCACCAAGATTCGGTCCTCACACGACTGGTTGGCCGTCGGCCGCTTCTTTTGAGAGCTGCTGCCATCAGCAGTCGTGTCTGGGTGCGTTTAGAGGCCGACCGTTCGTAAACCTATGTACTTTCGGTTGAGAATGCACCAAAAGAGTTACCATCCGTGACATGCCGGTTCGGCCTATCATGAAGGAACGATTAGTTTTCGGAGGTGGTTCCAGAATGGCAGCCAACCAGGTGGTGCTCTATTTCGACAAGCAAGAGGACGCTCTTCTTTTCACCTTAGCTGCCAGTACGGCTATGTCAGCCGAGGAACCCACGCGTGCCACTGAAGCGGGCATGAGAATGGCCAAAGAAATCTGCAAGGCGACGCGGATTACGACTGAAGGCCAGCTCGCTGCTCAAAATCTCCGGCCCGAGCCGGCTTAGTCCGACCAGGGCTGCGGCTTCCGGTCCCAGCGATGCGGTTTCAAGGCCTTGAGCAGGGCGGGATTCAGAGGCCCATCGCCACTCACCCCAAGGTTTTTCCGCACGTGTTCGGGCTTTCTCATACCCGCGATCGTAGTACTTACATCCGGATTTGAAACAATGAACCGGAGGGCCATTTCCGGAAGATCCATGCCCTTTGGCACAAGAGGCTTAAGTTTATCTACCCGATCCACCGTTTTCTTCAGGTTCTCTGGACCGAAATAGCGCGAACGCCAATCGTTTTCAGGAAACCTGGTATTAGCAGTCATTTTGCCGCCGAGGCTTCCTTCGTCGAGTGGAACACGAGCAATGACCCCGATGTTCAGCTCACGGCAAACGGGAAAAAGCTTGTCTTCAGGTGACTGGTCGAAAATGTTATAGATCACCTGTACCGCGTCGACCAGGCCGGTGCGAATGGCTTTGATCCCGTTCTCCGGTTCCCACCGGTTGAGGCTCAGCCCGAAGAACTCAATGAGGCCTTGCGACTTGAGTTTCTCGACGGTTTCGCGGAATTCTGGTTCATCGGTCCAACCGTCATCCCAAACGTGGAATTGCAGGAGATCGATGGTCTTCACGCGCAGCTTTTCACGGATCAGCTCGGCGTACTTAAAAACGTGCTTCGTGGGAAATACATCCTGATATTTGTCGGTGGGCGAGGCTGGCCATTTGTCATTTAACGGCGGAATTTTCGACGCGGCGAAGAGTCGCTTCTCCGGATTTCTTGCCATAATTTCGCCCAATAGACTGTCGCTCTTGCCATTGCCGTAGGCCCACGCCGTATCGAAAAAGTTGCAGCCCTGATCGACAGCGAGTTGCAAAGCTTCGAGCGACTGACGATCATCGGAATCCGTCCAGTCTCCCATTCCCCATAATCCCAGGCCGATTTCACTGACCTCAAATCCGGTGCGGCCAAAAGTGCGGTATTTCATCCGACCTCGCTTAGTTTGCGGTCACCAGTTTCGGTGTTTCGGGTTAATATAACAGCCCTCTGAGGCTAGTACTCGACTTTGCTCGAAGCACGCGCAAGCTGCATCCCAATCTTGAGGTCGTGGTGGATGGCGACCTGCGCCTTACCTACACGGCATTCTTCGATCGCTGAGATCGATGGTCTGCGGCGCTGCAATCTCTTGGTGTGCGGCAGGGGGACCGTGTTGCCTACATACCTCCCAATTCTCACGCACAGCTGGAGTCAGAAATTCATCCTGCGCCAGGGCCGGCCGCGATTGCTCGCCAATAACGCGGTCAGGCGTTTGACATCCAGCCCACGCGCTTTCTAACATAGAGTTTCACCTCAGAAGTATTCAGGAACTGGCATTTTCAGATGTGGGTTGTATACCTGATTACCTGCAACAAAATCTTATGATCACTGTAAAAGAACTCACGAAGAGGTATGCCCGCACGACCGCTGTGGACCACGTTTCCTTTGACGTCCAAAAGGGGCAGATCGTCGGATTTCTCGGACCTAATGGTGCCGGGAAGACGACAACAATGCGAATGTTGACCTGCTTCTTGCCGCCCACGTCCGGTTCGGCCACCGTCGCAGGATTCGATGTGCTGGAGCAACCGCTGGAGGTCAAAAAGCGGATCGGCTACTTGCCGGAGACACCTCCGCTCTATCCCGAGATGGAGACCAGCGAATATCTGCAATTTGTTGGCAAGCTGAAGGGCCTTTCCGGCGCGGACCTGAACAAGCGAGTCGATTACGTTTGCGATCGCTGCGCTGTCGCCGAGGTGAAGACCAAACTGCTCGGCAAGCTCTCCAAGGGTTTCCGGCTGCGCGTTGGACTCGCCCAAGCCATCATTCACAATCCCGATGTGCTCATTCTTGATGAACCGACCGCCGGCCTGGATCCCAAGCAGATCAACGAAACTCGCGATCTGATCAAGAGCCTGGCGGGGGATCACACGATCATTCTCAGCACGCACATCCTGCCGGAAGTCGAGCAGACCTGCCAGCAAGTGATCATTATCAACAAAGGAAAGCTGGTCGCGACCGATTCAGTGCAGAACCTGCAAGCGCGGGCGCGCGGCGCAGAGTCGGTGTTGGTGGAGATTGCGGGACGGAATGGAAGCCTGGATCTCACAGTCGTCCAGAAGCGGTTGCAGCAGATCCAGGGGATCAGCAAGGTGGAATATAAGACCAGTCACGCCAATCGCAATGTCTTCGAAATTGAAAGCCAAAAAGGATTTGTACGCGGCGATCTGGCGAGGGCGGTGGTCGAGGCTGGCTGGGATTTGAATGAACTCCGGCCTGCCGCCATGAGCCTGGAAGAGATTTTCTTGCAACTCACCGGAGCAGAGGCGGCGCCCGCCGAACTGGCGGCAAAGGGAGCAAATTAATGCGAAACGTGTTGACTATCTGGCGAAAGGAAATGCGCAGCTACTTTGCCTCGCCGATTGCCTATCTGCTGCTCACCATGTTCGCCCTCATTTTTGGGTTCTTCTTCTGGAACGCGCTTGGTTACTTCGTGCTGATGGGCATGGAGTCCCAAATGCGCGGCCAGATGTTCCCCATGAACTTGAATGAAGAAGTTATTCGGCCTCTTTTGTCGAATGCCAGCGTGATCGGCCTCTTTTTCATACCGATGATCACCATGCGGCTTTTCGCCGAAGAGAAGCGCACGGGAACCATTGAGCTGCTGGTTACATCGCCAATCCGCGACACGGAAATCATTATCGGTAAATGGCTGGCCGCTCTGACTCTTTATGCCACCATGCTGCTGTTCACGGCGCTGAATTTTGCGTTCCTGTTCAAATACGGAAATCCAGACTGGAAGCCGCTGGCCATTGGCTATCTCGGACTCTTGCTGCAAGCAGGGGGACTGCTGGCGATTGGAACTTTTATTTCCACGTTGACCAAGAATCAGATCATCGCCGGCGCCGCCACGTTCGGCGTTTGTCTACTGCTCTGGGTCCTCGAATGGGTGAGCGGCTATGAAACAGCGGCATGGGCAAAGGTGCTCGCTTATATGTCGGTGATCACTCATTTTGAATCGTTCGCCAAGGGCGTGCTCGACGTGAAGGATGCAATCTTTTATCTGACAGTGATATTCGTGGGCTTGTTCTTTACTTCGCGCTCCATGGAATCGCTGCGCTGGAGGTCGTAAGTGAGTTCAGGTTTATTGAAAGCGAGACAGACTAAATACGCTGCATACGCGGCGGTCTACATACTGGTCGTGCTGGCGGCAGTTGTCATCGCCAACTTCCTGGCGGACCGTTACAACAAGTCTTACGATGCCACGGCAAATAAGCGTTACAGCTTGTCTGATCAGACGGCGAAGATCGTAAAGAATCTCAAGCAGCCGGCTACCATCATCTATTTCGATCAAGGCACCCGCTTCCAACACGCGAAAGACCTGCTGACCGAATACTCGAATCTCTCTCCCAAGATTCAGGTGAAATATGTCGATCCGGATAAGAACCCGCAGGAAGCTCGCGAAGCGGGAATCAAGAATTACGGAACTGCTCTGGTTGAAGTTGGGGACCGGAAAGAAGAAGCCAAGAGCATGACCGAGGAAGGGATAACCGGAGCGATTATCCGCGATCTGAAAAACACCACGCGCACGGTTTGCTTTGTAGGCGGCAGCGGCGAGCACCAGATCGATGATTCCGACCGCAACGGCTATTCGCGTTTTAAAGATTTGCTAGGGAAAGACAACTACCAGGCGAAATCGATCGATCTGCTGCAAAAAGCGGAAGTGCCGAGTGATTGCACGGTTCTCGTTGTAGCTGGCCCGACCCGCGATTATCAGCAACCGGAAGTCGACGCGATCAAAAAGTACGTGGAAGACGGTGGGCGCGCTTTGCTGATGCTCGATCCTCCATTGAAAATCGGCCGCTCGGACATTGCAGATAACGACGCGCTTACCAATCTGCTGCAGAGCTGGGGCGTTACTCTCGATAAAAATCTGATTCTGGATCTGAACCCGATCGGACAATTGGCTGGGTTAGGCCCGCAAGTAGCCTTGGTCACGCATTACGAGTCGCAGCCGATCGTGAGTGGCCTAAAAGGGAGTGCCACGGGATTCCCGCTCTCCCGTTCGATGGAAGTAAAAAATGGTGACAAAACGTTAGTACAGAAGTTGTTCGATTCATCTGACACCAGCTTGGCAACCAACAATTTGAACTCACCGCGAGTCGACCCCAACGATCCCAAGAACCGCAAAGGGCCAATGACCATTGCGGCTGCCGGAACTTACAACACTGGTAAGCAAGATTCGCAGGGACGCTTCGTTGTGGTCGGCAGCTCTTCCTGGGCTGAGAATTCGTTTATCAACTTCAATGGGAACAGCGACCTTGCATTGAACACGGTCGATTGGCTCTCTTCCGACGAAGATTTGATTTCGATCCGTCCGAAAGAGCGGGAAGACCGCCGCGTGACCATGACTCGTGCTCAATTAAGTCTGGTTCGCAGCGTCAGCCAGTTCATTCTGCCCCTGATTGTGGTCGTGGCGGGCGTCTCAGTCTGGTGGAAGCGGCGTTAACTTTGTGGCGTGGGCGCCCGCGCCCACGAACATTCTGCAGGGAAACAAAATGAAACTTCGAGGCCTCATTATCGCCATGATTGTTTTAGTCGCGCTCATGGCGGCTCTCTACTGGTCAAATCGTCATCCGAAAACACCGGAGACAACTGAAGCGTCCGCGGAAGTCGCGCCGAAGATTCTCTCGCTTAAGCAGGATGACATCTCCAGTATCGACTTGAAGAAAAAAGACGCGGACGAGATTGTGCTCGCGAAAAATAATGGCCAGTGGCAAATCACAGCCCCCAGGCAGCTAGGTGCAGATCAAAGCGCCATGTCGAGCATGCTTTCTGCGTTGTCGTCGTTGAACTCCGACCGGCTCGTGGAAGAGAAGGCCGGCAACCTGAGCCAGTACGGGTTGGCCGACGCGCCGTTTGAAGCTGTCATTTCTGAGAAGGACAACAAAACTCAGAAGCTGTTGCTTGGAGATAAGACTCCGAGCGACAACGCAGTTTACGCGAAGCTCGAGGGTGATCCTCGTATCTTCACGATCGCGACGTACGAGAAAAACAATATCGACAAAAGCGTTAACGACCTTCGCGACAAGCGCCTGATCACCGCCAATCAGGACAAGATCAGCAAAGTCGAGCTCTTGGCGAAAAAGCAGGACATCGAATTTGGCAGGAACAAAGATGAATGGCAGATCGTCAAGCCAAAACCGTTGAGAGCTAATGGCACCCAGGTTGACGATCTGGTTCGAAACCTGGCGGATGCAAAGATGGAGCTCAGCTCTTCGGACGATGCGAAAAAAATTGCTACAGCATTTGCCTCTGCTACACCTGTCGCTACGGCGAGGGTCACTGACGAATCGGGCACCCAGGAACTGCAGGTCCGAAAGAACAAAGAAGACTATTACGCGAAATCGAGCGTGGTCGATGGTATTTACAAGGTCCCCAGCAGCCTCGGCCAGGCAATGGATAAGGGCCTGGATGATTTCCGCAACAAGAAGCTGTTCGATTTCGGCTACAGTGACCCGAATAAAGTTGAAATTCATGATGCCTCGAAAAGCTACTTCCTGACTCACGGTGGAGAAGACTGGTGGAACGACAGCGGACAAAAGTTGGATGCCGGTACGGCGCAATCTCTAGTCGACAAGGTTCGAGATCTTTCCGCGACCAAATTTGTAGATTCCGGCTTTACCCAGTCGATCCTGGATCTTACGGTTGTGTCGAATGACGGCAAGCGGACGGAAAAGGTTCTGATCTCAAAGAGTGGTGACAACTACATTGCCAAACGTGAAGGCGAACCTAG
>JAFAGX010000666.1 GCA_019237515.1 Acidobacteriaceae bacterium | reverse complement strand
AAACTAAAAAATCGCAGTCCAGCGAGCGTACGTCGATCGGCCTATGCGGGGCATAGTGCACTGCATCGATATAGGCGAGCGCACCGTGAGCATGAGCAAGCTGCACAATGCGCTGAACATCATTAATTGTGCCGACGGCATTAGAGGCAAAGCCTACCGCAACCACTCTGGTCTTGTTTGTGATCTTGCGCGCCATGTCGTTCATGTCCAGGGTGCAATCCGCTTCGTGAATGTCGACCATGCGAACGATGACGCCGCGTTCCTCGAGCGCACGCCAAGGGGAGATGTTGGCGTCATGATCGAGATGAGTCAGCACAATCTCATCGCCCTGTTTGAGCTCTCGTCCGATGGCTCGGCTCATGGCATACGTGAGCGTCGTCATGTTCGGGCCGAAGACGATCTCATCGGCGGAGCAACCGAGAAAATCTGCCATCGCGGATCGGGCGCCCGCAATCATGGCATCCGTATTCCGGCTGGTGGCATACGCGCCACCACTGTTGGCATTGTTTTGGCGCAAGTAATTCGATATGGCGTCAATCACACGCTGCGGGACTTGCGTTCCGCCGGGGCCGTCGAGAAAAACTGCGGGTTGCCCGTTGACGGTTTGCGACAGAGAAGGAAACTGGGATCGAACCCACGAAAGATTAAGTTCTGGAGCCACTACGGTGTTGGTTTCAGGCAATGTTGTCCTCGCTATCAATCAGGGGTTGACTGCGGAAAGGCTGCTCAGCCCATCATAGTTGTGTGCTCGGGCGTGATCTTGTAGATGACACGAACCTCGCCTGCCTGGCGGTAAGGATATTTATCTACACCCAGATACTTTTTGGCCATCTTGTCGATGTGCGCGTCTGCACCCTCTTCTGTGATTTCAGCGACCCGGCCGCGAATCTCAAGGTAACGATACGGATTTTCGGGGTCAACGATCGCCATGGCGACGCGTGGATCGCGACGCACGTTGCGGTCTTTTTGGCGGCCTTTGGCCGAATTGAAAATTACATGCTCGCCATCGAAGTCGACCCACACCGGAGTCACCTGTGGGCGGCCGTCCGGCATCAGTGTGCCGAGATTGGCGAACGCCCGCTTGCTAAACAGATCACGATATTTTTCCGGGATAGCTCCAGCCATTCCAACCTCCTTGCGGTTGTGTTCTGAAACGGTCGCGCTCTGAAAGGCGAACCGGAAATGATTATAGCTTTCCAGTCGCGAGTTGTTGCAAATGCCATGATGCGCCTGTGGCTCGTGCGATGTCCGGCATTTCTCGTTTGTGGAGGTTTGCGTTTACAATCTTCGCTACTCCAAAATCGAACTTATGCGCGGTTGTGTGTCTCTCCGCCGGGATCACAACCTTTTTGAAAGGGCGATCGATAATAATGTCTATGAGCAAAAACCAATCAGTTTTACGAGTATTGGTCATTCTGATCTTAGCTGCATTCGGCGCGCTGGCGAATGCTGAAAGTCAGGCTAACCAGCGACCCACGATTGTTTTCATGACCGATTTCGGGGTGCGAGATGACTCCGTCGCGATCTGCAAAGGAGTGATGTACTCGATCGTTCCCGACGCAAGAGTTGTAGACCTCACTCATCAGGTAACTCCATTTTCGATCGCCGAAGGCGCTAGATTTTTGTACGGCGCGACGCCTTATTTCCAGGCGGGCGCCGTCTTTGTCGTCGTTGTCGATCCTACGGTCGGCAGTACGCGGAAAGCCATCGTCGTGAAGTCGAAGCGGGGCCAGTTCTTCGTGCTTCCGGATAACGGTCTGATGACGATGGTGCAAGACCGCGATGGGCTGGAAGCAGCGCGCGAGATTACGAACCCGGCTTGGATGATCGGCTCTGCACGGTCTTCCACTTTTCATGGTCGAGATATCTTTTCTCCTGCGGGAGCGCATCTCGCACGTGGGGATGATTGGACGCAGGTCGGGCCGGAGCTGGAGCTTGCCAAACTGGTGCGATTAGATATTTCCGCGGCGAAGGTCGATGAGAAGGGGCTAACTGGGCAAGTCATCGCTACCGATGGGCCATTTGGGAACCTGGTCACGAATGTTAGCTCCGAGACTTTTTTCAAGCTTGGATATTCGCGCGGGCAGACAGTTCCGATCACGATCGGCGACAAGAAAATGGACATACCATTTGTGCGAACTTTCAGCGACGTTCCGCTCAAACAGCCGCTGCTGTATATCGATTCTCGTGGCCGGCTCGGAATCGCGGTCGATCAGGGCAGTTTTTCGCAGATTTACGGTGTTGTACCGCCGCAACCGGTGTTTGTCCCGCGGGCAGGACAAAAGTGAAGATCGGGCCTGGAGAGTACGGCAGAATTGCGAAGTGGAGGAGGTTAGGCATGAGTCGTAAATCAGGGTTGGGTAAGAGGCCGATTCCATTCTGGATCGTTTTCGCTTCCGTTGTGCTGCTCGCAGGTCAGCTTTTTGCCCAGAGCTATCGCGGTTCGATTCGCGGGCGCGTCGTCGACCCCAGTGGAAGTGTGATTGCCGGGGCAAAAGTAAGCGCAAGAAACGTCGCAAACGGCCTCGTACGTGATTCTCTCACGGGTCCAGATGGTGGATATGTGCTGCCAGAGTTGCCGGCAGGGGAGTACACGGTTACCGCGGCTACGAGTGGGCTATCGCCCGTCGCGCAGAACGTTACAGTTGCTGTTGGGCTCGACACCACGGCCGATTTCGACCTCACGAAACTGGAAAAGCGTGCGGAACAATTAACTGTGAAAGCTGAGGCCCCGGTGATCGACGAAAGCCGGGATGTGCTGGGGGAAGTGGTGGAAAGAAAGTTAGTGGACGATCTGCCGCTGAATGGCCGCGATTTTGGGAAGCTGGTTGCGCTGGTGCCTGGGGCGACTGTGGAACCGTCCGGGGTGGCAGCTGTCCAGAGTGGGTTCGGGCAGTTCAGTATCAACGGAAGCCGCGATCGTTCGAACAATTACACGCTCGACGGCACAGACAACAATGATCCGTTTTTCAACAATTCGGCGATGAATCAAACTGGCATCGGAGGGGCGCCGGCATCGCTGCTGCCGATTGATGCGATCCAGGAATTCAACTTGCAATCGCAGTTCCCCGCGGAGTACGGACGCAATAGTGGCTCAGTGATCAACATCATTACAAAGTCGGGAAGCAATCAATTTCATGGCAGCGCGTTCGAGTTCGTGCGCAACGACCTGTTCGACGCCAGGAATTACTTCAATCGAGTAATCGACTCATCCGGCGCGCCGCACCCGAAAACCGCATTCCGCAATAACCAGTTCGGCGGCTCACTGGGCGGCCCAATTATCAGAGATAAGACGTTTTTCTTTGGTGCTTACGAAGGACAACGGGAGCGAGTGGGGTCCGATTTTTCGTTGGTCGTTCCGACCCAGGCTCAAATCTCTGAAGCGCAAGCGATCATGGCGGCATTGGGTACGCCCGCCAGCCCTGCATTGACCAGCATACTTACGAAGTTTTTCCCAACCAGCACTACGGGGCTGGCTCCCGGGGTTGTGAATGACAAAAATGATGTCGACAGCGTGATTGCCAAAGTCGATCACCAGTTCACGGACCGGGAGAGCGTTTCCGCGCGCTACGCGTATGCGAGTAGCCAACAAACTTTTCCGCTCGGTGGTTTAGGCGGGGTTGGCAGCGGATCGCGTCTGCCCGAATTTGCGCAGACATCCCCAGCGCGGGTGCAGGTATTTTCAGCAAGCCTGCTCTCAAGCATCGGTGTGCACAAATTGAACGAGGTCCGGTTTGGATACAGCCGTTATCGCACGTCCTTCAATTCGTTGGATTCGAGCTTTGATCCCTCGACCCTGGGCATCAACTTCGGTACAGGGAAGCTTGGGTTACCGGAGATTGATTTCGGTGGCGCGTTTGACAATCTTGGCGCGACTGCATTCAGTGTTCCGCGCGGCCGTACCAGTCAGAGTTTCCAGATTCTGGACAACTTCACTTATGAAGCTGGACGGCACACGTTCAAATTCGGCGGGGAGTATCGCCGCGCCATTGTAGATAGCTTTAATGACAATCTGGAGCGTGGCTTGTTTTCGTTCAGCGCGGCTGACCCAACGACGCTCACGCCGTGCACGCAAGCCGTTCCTTTAGCCGGCTGCGCGGATTCGGGCGCGCTGACGCTGGTGAGCTACTATCAAGGAAATAATTTTCCCTCCATCGACGCCGGCAACACGCAGCGAACAACGCTGAACAATGGACTTTCGTTTTTTGCCCAGGATGACTTCCGCGCCTCTTCGCACCTGACAATGAATCTGGGGTTGCGGTGGGAATATTTTGGGCCGATCAGCGAAAAGCACAACATCCTGGCAAATCTTGGCACGGACGGAGTTCTTCACCTGGTGGGGACCGGTGGAGTGAACGGCGCCTACAAACGTGACCTTAACAACTTTGGGCCGCGTTTCGGTTTCGCCTGGAATCCCTTGCCGAAGATGATTGTTCGCGGGGGATACGGAATTTACTACGACTACATCCCGCAAGATCTCATGATTGCGAATTTCACCAACGATGCGGGATTAGTGACGCCGCCGCTTGGTCCAAAACCCGTGATCTCGCTGGCGAATAATTACAACCAGACTGCATT
>JAFAGX010000345.1 GCA_019237515.1 Acidobacteriaceae bacterium | reverse complement strand
GTACGTAGGTCTTCCACTGGCGCTGCTTTTCAATGAACAGCGCTTCCCTGTCACCGGTTTTGACATTGACCAGACAAAAGTAAAGACGCTGAATGCTGGTGGGTCCTACATCTACCGCATTCCGCCGACAGACATCACTGCAGCCCGGCAAGGGGGGTTTTCCGCGACTGCAAACTTTGCCGGCATTAGCGAAATGGATGCCGTGATCATTTGCGTCCCGACGCCGCTGAATGAGTATCACGAACCAGATCTCAGCTACATCACGGCAACCGCCGAAGCTATCGCCCCCCACCTCCGCCGTGGTCAACTGATAGTGCTGGAGAGCACAACCTATCCGGGCACGACCGAAGAAGTCCTGGTTCCGATCCTCGAAAAAGGAAACAAGGGTGCCTTGAAAGTCGCACGCAGAAATGAAGCAGGAGATTTCTACGTCGCATTTTCTCCCGAGCGCGAGGATCCCGGTAACCAAACGGTGGCGCGCCGGGATATTCCGAAAGTAGTAGGTGGACTCGATGCGCAAGCTTCGGAAATGGCGGCAGGACTCTACGGGTCCATTTTCAATCGGGTAGTTCCGGTGTCTACGCCCGCAGCAGCGGAGATGACGAAGCTACTAGAAAATATTTATCGCTGCGTGAACATCGCGTTGGTGAACGAATTGAAGCTGCTCAGCCTGCGGATGGGCATCAATATTTGGGAAGTGATTGACGCGGCAGCGACCAAACCCTTTGGCTTTCAGCCGTTTTATCCGGGTCCGGGATTAGGCGGTCACTGCATTCCTATCGATCCCTTCTATCTCTCGTGGAAGGCCAAGGAATTTGACTTTCACACACGGTTTATCGAGCTTGCCGGCGAGTTGAACCTGCAAATGCCGTACCACGTCGTCAGTTCGGTCGCATCCGCGCTGAACCAGTGTCGCAAAACGCTCAACGGCTCGAAAGTGCTGGTACTGGGCGTCGCGTACAAGAGAGACATTGATGATCTGCGCGAATCGCCGTCGCTGACAATTATCGAACTGCTGCAGGCGCAAGGCGCGCAGGTCAGCTACCACGATCCTTACTTCAAATTCGTGGGCAGGGGACGCAAGTACGATCTGCAAATGAACTGCGCCAGCCTAGACAACCTGGCGGACTATGATTGCGCGGTGATCGTTACCGATCATTCGGACTATGACTATCCGCGGATCGTCCGCGAATCGCAGTTGGTTGTCGACACGCGTAATGCCACGAAGGGGATTGAAGCGGCGAATCTGGTCAGGTGCTAGGCAGCGCGTTCTGCCCCAGATTTGAGGAGCGAAGTGCCTGACCAACCTGGGGTGGATGTCGTCTTTGCCTGCTGGATTTTCACTTTCTGCTTACGGAATCCCAGGTTCGCTCAGAAGGAACCGCGCGAACCTGGGTCACCTCCAAGCACCCTCGACTTCATTCTCAGCTTTAGTTATCTTCGCTATAGTTCCTGCCGGAGCACTGCCCAACGGATTCAATCGTCTCCATCAACGGAGTTGTGAAGCAGTTTGGAAGATTCGCAGCCTTGAGAGGCGTCACGGCCGATTTCTCAGAGCGCCGGTTCTACGCAATCCTCGGCGACAACGGGGCGGGAAAGACTACCTTGTTACGGTCTTTGGCCGGGCTGAGCGCGCCGACGCGTGGAACGATTTCGATCATGGGGACAACCGACGTGCGCAGCATTTGTGCGCAGATCGGATACATGGCGCATCCATCGCTGCTGTACGACGAACTCAGCGGCATGGAGAACCTGCGATATTTCGCCCAGCTCTATGGCATCGCGAATGACAAAAAATGCGAGGAGGTTATCCGCGCAGTGCACCTTGATCCGTCCCTGCACCGCTCGGTCGGCCAATACTCGCAGGGAATGCGGCAAAGGATGTCGCTGGCGCGCGCGCTGCTGAACGATCCCAAGATTCTGCTGCTCGATGAGCCGTTTTCCAATGTGGACGTGAAATCCGCCCGCGAGATGGTATCGCTTCTGCAAAACCTCCGAGATCAGGGCAAGACAATTTTTGTGGTGACTCATCAGGCAGCGCTGCTGGAAGGCGCCGCTGATGAATTTGTCTGGATGGATGCAGGGAAGATTGTGAACCGCACTCGCGATCTCAGCCTGGTGAACGCGATATGAGTACCGGAACATTACTCACGCGCGCCACATTATTCAAGGATTTACGGCTGGAGTGGCGATCGAAAGACGCGATCAACTCCATGCTGTTTTTCGCGCTGCTGGTGGTGGTGATTTTCAGCTTTTCGTTTGATCCAACAGCGGAGGAGTCGCGGCGCATTGCAGGCGGACTGGTCTGGGTGGCGTTTCTGTTTGCTGCGGTTGTGGCATTGAATCAGACGTGGGCGCGTGAGCTCCGCAATCAGGTGCTGGATGCCTACCGGGTTTCTCCTGCACCTGCCAATTCCCTGTTTCTCGCCAAAGCCCTGGGGAATTTCGTTTTCGTCGCGGTGCTGGAAACTTTGATGACACCGCTGTTTATCGTGTTTTATAACCTCCGCGCCGTTGGCCCGGCATATCAACTGATCGCAGTAGCGCTTCTGGGGACATGGGCCCTGGTTGTTAATGGCACTTTCTTCGCCGCCATTTCGCTGCGTACGCGCAGCCGCGAGATCATGCTTCCGCTACTACTCTTCCCGATATCAATCCCGGCACTGCTGGCAATGGTCGAAGCCACGAGTTCCATCCTCACGGGAGAATTTTCCGCTAAGTTCTGGATCGTATTGCTTGTGGCCTATGATGTGGTGTTTACTATGGCTAGCCTCTTCCTCTTTGAACTCGTATTGAACGCGGAATGAAACGCGCTTTCGCCATCCTTGCGATTTTAACTGCCGTTTTGCTCGGCTACGGTTTGTACCAGGCGCTATGGGTTGCGCCCACGGAACGAACTATGGGCGACGTGCAGCGTATTTTCTATTATCACGTGCCCTCCGCCTGGACAGCGGGTGTTTTGTTCTTCGTTAATTTCATCGCTTCGATTGCGTATTTGGTGTGGCGCAATAGCAAAGCCGATGCGCTCGCCGTCGCTGCCGCGGAAGTGGGCGTAGTTTTTTGCACGATTGTTCTCATTACCGGTCCCATCTGGGCCAGACCAGTCTGGGGAATCTGGTGGACCTGGGACTTGCGACTGACCCTGACTTTGGTGCTTTGGCTGATCTATGTCAGCTATCTGCTTCTGCGGCGATTTTCGACGAGCGGGCAGACTCCGGTGATTGCGGCAGTGCTGGCGATTTTCGGCACATTGGACATACCCCTGGTTTACTTTTCGATCTGGTTCTTCCGCACACAGCATCCGCAACCTGTCATTGGCGGAGGTGGATCGATCGATCCCCGGATGCTGCATGCTTTTTTTGTGAACTTGATCGCATTTACCTGTTTTGGGGCATTGGTCTGCTGGTCGCGCTTTCGCCTGGAGGTGCAACGGCGGGAATTCGAGGAGACCCAGGCGCTGGAGTCGCTGCTCGAACCGCGGAGCGTCTCATGAGTTATCTGTACGCTGCGTACGCCATCACTTGGTTGATTCACCTCGGCTATATCGGCACGCTGGTGCGGCGCTACTCCCGCCTGCAGCGCGAACTGCAAGATCTGAAACGAGATTCCTGAAAACGTGGCCGACAGTTCACATCCTTCGGGTGCTGACCCTGCATCTCACAATTTCGGGCATGAAGCGACCCCTTAACCTTGACGAGGCCACTGCCCAGATGTTTAAGTAATCACTTAACTTTGCACTTATTTTCTGCGTACAGGTTCACCGACCGCATCGCGTATGTGGGTCGAAATACCGTTTCCTCTTCCTCTCCATGCATAGGAAATCCGGAGGAGTTCGTGAAATTGAGTAGCTATCGATTGACAGGTGGCCGTTCAGCCACTGCGATCATTCTCGCGCTGGGCCTGCTGCTTTCGGCGGCCTCCGTTGCTTTGCTTGCGGGTTCTGCGCACACCAGGCTTCAATTCGGTCTTCAGCAGAGCACGCATGCTGCTTTTGCCCTTGCTTCCCGGGATAATGCATCCGCCCTGACCGCTTTTGCGCAGCTTCCACTTTATTTCGAAAAGAACGAGGGCCAAAGTAATCCGCGGGTAAGGTTTTTGGCTCACGGCAGCGGTTACGGTCTTTTCTTTACAGATGGCGCCGCCGTGATGCGATTCCAGCATTCAGCATTCGGAAGTCAGCATTCAGCGTCTGGATCGTCGGTGCTTTCAATGCAATTTCCCAATCGCAACCCTCACGCGAAACTGCAAGCAGAAAGTGAGCTTCCGGGAAAGAGCAATTACTTCATTGGAAACGATCCGAGCCAGTGGCATCACGACATTCCGCAGTATGCGAGGCTG
>JAFAGX010000274.1 GCA_019237515.1 Acidobacteriaceae bacterium | reverse complement strand
CGGGGGCGCTTAGCACGAGCAGAAGGACTACGGGTGCGAGCACTACGGCGGTGAGCACGCGCTTGAGCAGGTGCAAGAGCTTCAGCCCCGCACCGGCTTGGCGTGTGGCGCGGCCGCCCCCGGCCGCGGAGCTTGCTGTGCCTGGTGAGCATCTCCGGCCAGCCCGCCATAGCGCCGTTCGCGTTTTTGGTATTCCGCGATACCCTCCAGCAAATGTGTCCCCCGGAACTCGGGCCAGAGCGTAGGCGTCACGTAGATTTCCGCATACGCCAATTGCCACAGAAGAAAATTGCTGAGGCGCATCTCGCCACTGGTGCGGATTACGAGATCGGGGTCGGGGAGATGCTGGGTATAGAGGTGCCGCGTGACCATATCTTCATCAATCTGCAAGTGTTGCAGGCCGCCGTTGTTCGCGGCGGCGTTGACCATGGCGCGGAACGCGTCCACCAGTTCGCTGCGCGCGCTGTAATTCAGAGCCAGCGTTAACAACATGCCAGTGTTGGTCGCGGTTGCTTCGCGCGCCCATTGCATTTTCGATTGCACCACCGCAGGAAGTTCATGCTGCCGTCCAATGTATTCAAGGCGAATGTTGTTCTTGTTGAGAGTGGGAACCTCTGCCTTGAGATAGCGGCAGAGTAGGCCCATCAGGAAATGAACTTCGCTCGCGGGACGTTTCTTCCAGTTTTCCTCGGAGAACGCGTACAGAGTGAGAGCGGGAATGCCGATGCGAGAAGCAGTTTCCACTGTGGAGCGGACGGAGGCAACTCCGGCGCGATGTCCGGCGATGCGCGGCAGGTGGCGCCGGCGCGCCCAGCGGCCATTGCCGTCCATAATTATGGCGATGTGTTTTGGGAGCCGTGCCGGATCAAGCCGCTGATAAACTTCCGTCTCTTTGCGGTCCAGTCCGGCAGGAACTGTTGCTCGCAACGTAACCTCTACTGTTTCTTGAAGCTAACACAGGATTGGGGTGCTTGCAATGATACGGGAGTGGTGAGTATTGGGATCACAACGAGCAAAACAAAATATCGACTTTACAGCCGCCACTCCTAAGTGCTCTCTCCATGCTGCCGAGCTACGCTCAGCCGGACAGTCGAGGGCGACTGTCCCTACGCGAGCTTTGCCGGGTTATGGCAGATGGTCGAGATAGCAGGCACCGCCGTTATTTTGGGAGGGCAGTGTGGGGCCGTGGATCCACGGCGCATTTACGAAGTCGAAGAACTCGGTCATGTCGGGTTGAGCGGCGTCGCGCTTGGTCAGCGATGGAAGATTAAATCGGGTCTCAATTAATTTCAGAATCGATGTGTGGTCCCTGACGGTATGCGAGACGTAATGCTTCTTTGTGTACGGTGAGATCACGATGATGGGCACGCGATACCCCGTATGGGTGAAATCGCAGGTCGGCCCGGAAACCTTTGTACAGATATCGCCCGGGAACAGATCCTTCGGCTTGATGCCATCCGGACTGGCGGCTGGTTGGGGACTCACGTGATCGTAGAAACCGCCGGGCTCGTCGAACGTGAGAATAAAAATGGTGTCCTTCCAGCTGGGTCCGTCCATTACTGCCGAGATCAGGGTATCCACAAAGTTGGCACCTGCCTGGACGCTGCAGCAGGGCGTGGGAATTTGCGGTGTGGGATCGAAATCTGCGGGGTGCTCATCGAGACCGTTGGCCGAGGCGGGCTCGATCTGGGCTACTTGCGGCAAGGTGCCGTTTTGCGCATCTTTAATGAACTGATCCGTAGTTTCGAAATTCTGCGGGTAGTTCTTCAACATGGTTGGCCCGTAGGTGAAATTCTGCACGTAGCTCTGTGAGTACAGGCATTGCGCGGAGGCACATCCATTTGGCAAAGGATGAACGTAGACCTTCCACGTTATGTTTGCGTTTTGCAGCTTTTCGAAAATGGGGGGCGCTGCGATCAGCGCCTGATCGTTCGCATTGCTGCCCACCGGGTATGCGTAGCCCTGTGTCGTGGCCGCGATGAGATATTCGCGATTGGGTGGGGTTCGGCTCATGACCGGGGCGAACCAGCGATCCGAGGTCGCGAAATTGGAAGCCATGAAATAGTAGAAGTTCAAATCGTTTCCGTCGTAATAGCCCATGGCACGGAGGCCATTGGTGTCGTTGAACGGCGGAACAATATCCCTGGCGTCATGCCCGGCAGCATAAACAAATCCGTTTAGCTGAGCGGGTTGAAGTCCGGTGGGATCGTTGTAGTCCCAGTCGACGTGTGACTCGTTCCACGACGGGCTCGGGTTCTCCACGCACATAGTTTGAAGGTGGAAAGAAGTCACCGGATTTGCCGGATCGAACGCGCAATCGTTGGTCTGTGGCGGATTTCCGGTTGGGTTGAACGGAAGCGCCGGATCACAACCAGGATTGGACGGAGCTGCGCCCGCAGGAGAGTTGAACTGCGGCAAACCGTCGAAAGGCTGGTCGGAATATCCGTTCTGCGCCCAATATTCGCGCAATGCGCCGAAGTAGCTGTCGAAGGAACGGTTCTCCTGGGCCAGGAAGACCATGTGATTGATGCTTTTAAGCGTGGCGCTGAAGGTAGCGATCACCGACCCGGACGTGGCAGAGATGGTGCATGCCTTTGTTCCGGTGCAAGCACCGCTCCAGCCAGTAAAATCAAAACCGGGCGCCGGGGTGGCAGTCAGGGTTAAGGGCTGGGGGGAAAAAATAGTTGCGGAGCAAAGTGTGCCGCAGTCGATGCCAGCGGGGGCGCTGGTAACGGTTCCCTGACCGCTGCCCGCCAGCTTAACTGTAACCGAAGTATTAGTTCCGACCAGGCCCTGACAGCCGGCCATCAGAGCAATTGCACCTAAAAGCAAGCCTAGTCGCCGGATAGGGGTAGCCTCCATTCAGTGACACTCCTCCAAGGCCGTTACGATGAGTGCTATCCCGTGCTGGTTGGCTGCTGGAGCAGTGCGGCTTCTCAAGGCGCTTATGGTGCCGGAGCTTGGAATGGTCGAAACTGCATCAGTCGTTTGAGGTTATTAGCCGCCCCACGTTTCAAACCGCGCTTCGACGGCCGGTCAGCAGGTTCACAATCAGGACCGCGACTGCAATTACCAGCAATAAGTGGATAAGGCTCCCAGCTACGTGAAAACTAAACCCGAGAAGCCAAAGAACAAGGAGAATCACGAAAATTGTCCAGAGCATTACGCCTCCATTCGGGTGCAGCTTACATTGTGCTGCACCGGTCTGCTATCGGGTGCACTCTGTAATCCCGGTCGGGATTGATAGGAATATCCGGGATTGATATCACTGTAGCGATTTTGCTGTGGGGTGGGTCGGGCGACACTAGCTAGGGACGGACGTCCCTTGCTAACATCCGTTGCAGATGCCCACGCGCCAAACTTCCCAACAAAAAGCCACCGGGCGGCGGTTTAGTGGCACGAGAATGGACAGGCCTGCCGGTGAGCTTGTGATCATCACCGGGATGAGCGGCTCTGGTAAGGCCTCCGTCCTGAAAGCCTTTGAGGATTTAGGTTACTACTGCGTCGATAACCTGCCGGTTGGTTTAATTCCCCAATTCGCTGAATTAATCCGGCAATCGCCGGAGATCAAGAGTACTGCGTTGGTAGTTGACGTTCGCGAAGGTGAGCAACTGCAGGAGCTCCCGAAAATCGTGAAATCAGTGAAGCGCTCACTGCCGACCAGGATGATTTTTTTGGAGGCCGACGATCCAGTGCTGCTGCGGCGCTTCAGTGAAACCCGCCGGCCACATCCGCTAGGGACGGATACTCCGGTGAGGGCTTCCCTCGCTGCCGAACGGAAGCGCCTGCGCGCGATTCGTGCCGTGGCCGATCTGGTGATCGACACTTCGAAATTCAATGTACATGAATTGCGCGCATACATAACG
>JAFAGX010000196.1 GCA_019237515.1 Acidobacteriaceae bacterium | reverse complement strand
AAGCTGACAGACTCTCCCATGAACAGCGCCAGAACTGTACCCCGTGTGAATCCCAAGGTCTTTAACAGAGCTACTTCGCGAGTACGCTCGCGAATCGACATCGCCATGGTGTTGGCAGAAACCAAAAGCGTGGCAAATACCACGGCGGCACAAATGCTAAGGATGAAGCCTTTCACGTTGCCAAGCATGGCGATCCAATCAAGATTGAAAGCTTTCTCGCTCTCGGACTTGGTTGGTCGATCGGAATTACGAAATTGTGCATCGATGGCCTTGGCGATCTCTGGCACGCTCTGCGGCGAATCTGCCAGCACTCCATAAAAACCAACGAAGCCCTTTATCTTTGGCCAGCCCTCATCGATATACGTGTTATTGAAGTAAATGGTTTCTGTGGGTTGTGGGGCGGTGAACATGCCTCGAACCGTGAGTTCGAGATCCAGCGGGAAAATCGTGCCCTTGATATGAATGCGATCGCCAGCCTTCCATCCAAATTTCTTCGCAAGATCGGCGTCCACAACGCAGCCCGCCCGATCTTTCTTCCAGGCCTCTAGCTGGTCCGGCGAAATGTGAAAGTCCCTTTGTACCTCAAAAATTTCATTCGGATCGGTACCGAATTGTGCAAAGAAATGCTCGGGCTTGTCGTCGATGTATTGGCCGCCGAACCAGGTTTGATTTACCACGTTTTTGACCCCAGGAATCGCCCGAATCCTCTCCCGGTAAGAAATCGGCAAGAACTGGGCAAGTGAAACCTTATGGCGCACGATCAACCGCTGGGCCGATTCGGCAGTCCCATCCGACATGTAAAACGCACGCCAAATGGTCATCATGACCGTCAGCAGCAACAGGGAAAAACTGATACTGAGCAGTGTCAACAGGCTGCGGCGCTTATTGCGAAACGCATTCTTCCGGACAAACCGGGTGAGAGTCATATTGAACTCCGGGAGAAAACCAGTACGGCTCGGTGGGGCTCACGGTTACGATCAAGAATAGCTGATCAAAACGTTCGCCACAACCATGCCGATATGACATGATCCTTGACCCCGCACTGTGTCCACCAGTGGAGATCGTCAGGCTCTTCGAATGACAAATGTCATTCGGCCATCCTTATGTTGTTAACGACCGAAAAGGCCGAAAGGTTACGGCTTCATCATCTTCCGGCGGCTGTATCTAACCGGCCAAACTGGAGCCATTTAGCTGGTGGTGAACTGACTTTCGTAACTCCCATCCAGAAGCAAGTCCGGCTATCCTAGCTATCGTTCCTCCCTCTAGGTCCCGCCAAATCGCCAGGCCTTTTTTTGTCTGTGCGAAGGGTAGGAGCAATGTCGAACAAAATCGGGCGTTTCGAAATTGTCAGCGAGATCACTCACACTGAAGCCACATCGGTTTACAAAGCCACCGACAGCGAAAGCAACCAGACTGTAGCCCTGAAAGTCATCCACTTGGCGCCGCTTGGAGAGCAGGCGCCCGCGTTGGTGAAAAGCATTCTCGATGAGGCTGAAGCCAGCAAAGTCCTCAACAGCCACAACATCGCCCTGCTTTACGGGGCTGGAGAAATTGACGGCAATCTCTGCGCGTCGATGGAATATGTGCAGGGCAATAGCGTCGGCACCATGCTTGCCCGTAGAGAGGGATTTTCGATCTGGGATTTGCAGGACATTGCCCGCCAGAGTTGCCAGGGCCTCGATCACGCTCATACCCGCAAGATTTTCCACTGTGCGTTGGAGCCGGCCAAGATCATGGTGCAATGGGACGGCATCGTCAAAATCCTCGGATTCGGTGTCTCCACCAGTGGACTCTATGCTTCGCAGGCCCGGGGCAAGTCTCCTGAGCTTTTGTATTACATGTCTCCCGAACAGTTGAACGGAGATCCGGTCGATGCGCGTTCGAACCTGTTTAGCTTGGGAGCCATTCTGTACGAAATGGTCACCGAAATGAAGGCGTTCGCGGGCGAAGATGCGGACCAGGTCCGGCAAGCAATTTTGGAAGCCATTCCGGCGGCGCCTGATCAAATCAATCGCAAGGTTCACCCTGGCTTGAGCGCTGTCATTATGAAGGCCCTGGCCAAGGCGCCCGAAGATCGCTACCAGAACGGCCAGGAACTGGTGAACGATCTCGAGAAATGCAAGGAAAATCCCGCCAAGGCAGCAGCGCCAAAGCCTGCTGCCAAGGCGCCGGCAAAAGCAGCACCGGTTCCTGCGGCGCCTCGCGCGAGAGCCGCGACTGCCGGTGTGGGTGGAAATTCCCCGGCTAAATCCGTTACGGTGGGCACACCGCCAGCAACGTTAGAAACCGCGGACGTGCTGCCCTCCAACCAACCTGCAGTCCGCATGTCCGCGGCTGCTGCCGCGACGCAAACTGAAACTCCAAATATCGCGGTTGACCCGATGATGGATGAGAGCCGACAGGCCGCGACTCAGGGACGAAGTTTTTCGGACATCGACGAATTGCCTCCATTGAAGGAAGTGTACGTTGCACCGTCGGCGCCAGTTTCGGAGGAGCAGCCAGAACCCGCCACTGCCATGAAAGCGGTCGTGTTCGATAGGGCTGCGCTCGAGAAACCAAAGGTTAACCCAGGAGAGATCGCAAAAAAAGCAGTTGGTGAGCTCAAGCAGACGCCGCCTCACCTTTTTATCTATTCGATTGCGGCCGCCGCCGTCATCATTCTGCTGGTAGTAGCGGGCATTGCCTATCACATTCATTCCGGCGAATCAGACGACGACAGCGCGCCACAGGCAACGGCAGCGGCTGCGAAACCTACTCCGGCCCCTGCGCCGCCCGTCGCACCGCCTCCTGTTACGCAACCAGAGCAAGCGGCACCGCCCGCGCCTGTGGTTAACGTTCCGGAAATCCAACCGGAACCTGTTCAGGAAGCGCCGTCGCCAAGATCAGCGCCGACCAAGCACGCCCGTGTGAAGAAACCTGCGCGCATTGTAAAGCCCGCGACACCGGGCATCGTAGCCGGACAAGTGAGCATTGATTCCAGTCCGCAAGGGGCACAGATCACGATCGACGGCAAGAAGGTTGCTTCTGTGACCCCGTTCAATGTTGCAGATTTGCTTCCCGGTCATCATACGATCGTCATCGGCAAGCTGGGCTATGCAACTGAGACACGTACCCTGGATGTGGCATCAGGCAGCAAGTCGGTGATCAGCGTGCAACTCGCAGC
>JAFAGX010000516.1 GCA_019237515.1 Acidobacteriaceae bacterium | reverse complement strand
ATCGAGCCTTCGTTGATGACGGCCCCCATGTTGGGATTGTCCGCCGGATCCCCAACCGTAATCTTTTCAACTCGGGCTTTCAGCCGGTCGAGGAACTTGTCGTAAATTCGCTCATCCACAATTGCGCGCGAGCAAGCGGAACACTTCTGACCCTGGAATCCGAACGCAGAAAGCGCGACTCCCTCCACCGCCGCATCAAGATCGGCATCGGCATCCACGATGATGGCGTCTTTACCGCCCATCTCGAGGATAGTCCGCTTGATCCAAATCTGGTTTTGAGGAACTTCGGCCGCACGCTTGTTGATATCCAAACCCACTTCACGGGAACCGGTGAAGGCGATGTAGCGAGTTTTGGGATGGCCCACGAGCGCATTTCCGAAAGTGCTACCCGATCCCGGGCAGAAATTCACTACGCCTTCAGGAACTCCCGCCTCTTCGAGCAGCTCAACAAATTTCGCGGCAATGGTCGGCGAATCGCTGGAAGGCTTGAGCACCACAGTATTGCCCGAGACAATCGAAGCCAGCGTCAGACCTGCCATGATGGCGCATGGGAAGTTCCATGGCGGAATCACCGCGCCCACGCCCAAGGGAATGTAAAACAAGGAATCGCGCTCACCGTGGAGTTGCGCATCGGCCGTCACTTTCGAGAGGCGCAACGCTTCGCGGCTGTAGTACTCGCAGAAATCAATGGTCTCAGCGATATCGCCGTCAGCTTCCGCCCAATTCTTGCTGACCTCGAAGACCAGCCAGGCCATAAATTCGAATTTGCGCTCCCGCAGCATGTCCCCGACTCGGAACACAAGACTGGCGCGTTCCTCAACCGAGGTCCGGCTCCAGGATTCAAATGCCCGCAGCGCCGCCTGAAGCGCCGGCTCGGCGTGCTCCCTTCCGGCTTTCTGATGGATGCCGACCACCTGCGAGGGCTTCGCAGGATTAAGCGACTGGATCTTTTCCTGCGTCTTGATTCGCTTGCCGCCGATGATCAGGTCATACTCGCGGCCCAGCTGCCCGCGCACTTTGTCTATGGCGGCGCGCATCTTACGCGCGTTGTCTTCCTTGGTGAAATCAACCAGCCATTCATTTTCAAAGCGGCCTTCATGCAGGCGAATCGCTGGCCGGACAGGAGCTTCAATCGTTGCCATAAGTGCACCTCATAAAAATGATACTACTTCGGAGTGATCAGAAATGACACCCTGCTACGGGACTTTCACGGACTCGCGGTTTTGCGGCACTTTGTAGCTCATGGCGGCGGTTCTCTCCAGCTTGTCCCACGCGAACCGCTGGCCTTCGATAGCCCGCTTCAGCGTCTTGAACAGGACAACCGAAAACAATTGTCGATAGGCAAACCTCTGCAGCCATACCTGACTGAGGAGGCCGACATCTTCTTTGGCCTCAGGTTGGCGCCGCTCTAGTGCGAATGCCACCGCAGAGGTAATGAAGTCAATAATCAGGAACGCAGCGAAAAACAGCACCAGTCGCTGGAAGCTTGCCGGATCGGTGGAGTCGGGATGGAAATACTTCTGGAGGCCATACCAGCCTGCGCCAACCACAAACATCAGATCAATGAATGGCGAGACCACCGGCAGCAGGATCTGAAAAATCACAATGTTCGGCAAAGCCACCCAGCCGAGAACGCCTTTGCGTGCGAACACCGCGCGATGTTTCCAGACGGATTGCAGAATTCCAAACGACCAACGAAATCTCTGCCGCATCAGGCCATTAGCATTGATCGGAGCTTCGGTATAGGCGAGCGCCAGATCCTCATATTCCACTCGATAACCACGGCGCAGCAGGGCCATGGTCAAATCGGCATCTTCCGCCACCGTGTCGGTGTGATAGCCGCCCGCCTCGCGAACCGCCGCGATTCGCCATGCACCGATGGCCCCGGGCACGACGCTTACTGCGCCAAGCGTATTCAGGGCTCGGCGCTCGAAATTCTGGCTGGTAATGTATTCGAGAGCCTGCCAGCGGGTCCAGAGATTCACCCGATTTCCGACTTTCGCGTTTCCCGCCACCGCAGCCACCTGGGGATTCAAGAAATGCGGCACCAGGCGCGTGATCGCGTTGGGCGCAATCACGGTATCAGCGTCGATTCCAACAAAGATTTCCTCGTCGCGCAGGTGCTGCAAACCGAAATTCAGAGCGTCAGCTTTGCCGGAGTTGGGTTTGGTGAGGATCAACACTCGACCCGACCTCTCTTGATCCACAAATGCGGCTCGCGCCACTTCCAGGGTACGATCACGCGATCCATCGTCGATGACGATGACCTGCAAGTCGTCGTAATCGGAATCGAGAACCGCTTGTATAGTTCGCGTGATGACCTTCTCTTCGTTGTATGCGGGAATCAGCACAGCGACTTTGGGCCGGTACCAGGCTGCTTCAGGTGGAACATCTGCGCGGTGTTGACGCACGCGGTCGTAAATCGCTAACGCTCCAACCGAAACAAGACGACCGGTCATCAGCAAGTCGCCGAGGAAGAAGATCCAAATGATGCCTTTACTTACGAAGTCCCACAGCGCGAATCCGAGCCAGTCGATGCGGGCTGCCCAGCGTTCATTGGTTGGCAGTGGAGGCATGACATCGGCTTTATTTTTGCCGAGCAGTGCATACAGGGGGACGATTTGTAGACCTTTGGCTCGAACTCCTTCAATAATCTTAGGCAAAGCAGCGACGGTTTGGCCGCGGTTACCGCCGCCATCATGCAGCAGGATGATACTTCCACAGAAGCGAGCGTCAGCACCGCAAGGTGGCAAGTGGGTGATCACGCGATCGGCAATCTCCGCAGCAGTGGGCCGCGGATTTTCGCGCCAATCATTCGGATCGATCTTGTCGCCGACAATGATGTAGCCCATGTCTTGCGCGATCTTAAGGGGGCGAACTTCATCGGTGGTGTCGGGCTCCTGGTCGATGGAATAAGGGGGCCGGAAAAGGATGGTATGCACGCCCAGACGGCTGGCAAATAGCTCCTCCGTCAAATTGATTTCCAGTTGATTCAGCTTAGTCGAGATGTTGCTGATGTCCGGGTGCGTGAATGTGTGATTGCCAATCTCGTGGCCTTCACGATAAATCCGCGATGCGATGCCGCCAAACTTGTCTGCCTCAAGTCCTATGAGAAAGAAAGTGGCTTCAGCGTGTTCGCGCTTGAGAACATCGAGAATCTTGGGGGTCCATTCGGGATCAGGACCATCGTCGAACGTGATTGCCACCTGGTTAGGGTTGTAGCCGTAGCGCGCCACTCGGTAAGGCTCGGGGAGAGCGTCGAATTCCTCGTCGCTGACTAAACCCGAAGACGGGTCAAGGGTCAAAATTCGCGAGCCATGGGTCGGCTCGGCCTCGATGCGGAAGATTTCGCCGTTACCTTCCATGTCTACATCATCGCCGGGCGGAACGTCCTTCAGCTTGTCGACTGAACCAGCTTCACCGGGAACGTCCCATACCTTCCAAAGTGAGCGATCTTCCGATCCCAGACGCCACAGAGCGAAGCTTTGAACTCCCAAGGTCTGGGCGGCCCGCATCTCATTGAAGGCGGTGACCGCATCCAGGAACCAGATGTCGTGCCTCAGATTACGCTCGTCCATGTAGCTGACGTGCGGGTTCAAAGCATCGTCATCAAAGTCAACATCTTCTTCCGAATCTCTCGCGGTTAGCCACGCGTCCTGCACGGAAGAATTCGAATCTTTTATCCCGGGCGGAAGCTCACCCGCTTTTGTGCGTTGCACCCAGTCATACCCATAATTGCCGATAGCGCAGATGATCTTCTCCGGCGGGATCAATTTCTTAGCGATTTCGAGGTTCTTCACGAACCAGTCCTGGGAAGCCACCGGTCCCGGGTCCCCTCCGGGGAAATGCTCGTCATAGTCCATAACGATCACGCCATCCGCGGCGGCAGAAATAGCTGCATAATTAAAGTCCTCATTATGCGGCTGGACGCTGACGTACAGCTTGAGGCCGCGCCCATGCAGTTCGGCCGAAAGCTCGTTCAACAATTTGTCGAAACCGGGCTGACCCTTGCGAGGAAACTCCTCAAAATCCACCATCAAGCCGCGATATTTGTCACTCGATAGGAATACGGCAATCTCGTGCCGGAAACGTGCGCGGGCCGCGGTATCGTTCAGAAAGTCACTGATGTCTACCCAATCTGTGCCATTTGAGTTGTTGACCATGGGGTAGACTTCCATGCCGGTTCCTTCAGACTTGAGGAATGGCATAACCTTGTCGTCTACCTGCCGGGCTGTGTTGCCCTGTACTACGTCAAAGAACTTTCCCGTCTGCTCGTCGACCGACTGCAGCCGTCCGTCGGGGGTTACGACATGCAGCCATTCGGGGTATAGAAGATCGATCTGGCGAGCAAACTCGCGCAAAGACGAAAAGCTTGCGGCATCCCAGTTCACGTAAAACGCGGCCCGTGGACCCTCCTCGCTATCAGGAGTGAGAATTGGGCCCTTGCTGTGCCGATGCGACCGGTGCTCTGCAGCGAGACGGCGACGCTCCCGGGCTTTTTGCTTCTCATTTTCCCGTAAAGCGTGGTACGGCTTGGTTTCCGCCTTCCAAAACAGCGTGGGCAGTTGCTCGCCATGCAAGGCGTTGTACAGGAAAAAGATCACCAGCAACATAAAACAGATGGCGAGGGCGTCGAAGAGACGCTTCAGACGTTTCCATCGCGCCTGCCGGGGATCGTAAAAGACTGGCCGTGTCATTCAGCAGATTACATCGTAGAATGCGCGGTAATTGCGGTCAAACCTGTGGGTGCAGGGTTCGGACGTGCCCGGCCGAAGAGGCAGGTTGTTGTATGAGTCACCGCACCTAGCAGATACGGAAACTGCTATATTCCGTCTGTGCACGAGATTGTGCGCAAGTCCCCGCGATTCTTCTTCTGGGTGTCAATCGGCGCGGTCGCGCTCCGGCTTCTCTTTGTTCTTGGCATTCCAGCCGTCACGGCTGATTCATTTGTTTACGGAGACATCGCCAAGAATTGGTTGCAGCACGGCGTCTACGGGCTGAGCGGGCGCAATGACATTTCGCCGACGTACATCCGGCTGCCGGGCTATCCCGCGTTTCTTGCCCTCTTCTTCGCGATATTTGGTGTGGAGCATTATCGCGCTGTTCTGATCCTGCAAGTGTTTGTCGATCTCAGTACCTGTTTTCTCGTCGCCGATATTGCTCAGCGAATCCTCACTCCGGCGGCCGCGAAAGTTGCGTTTTTGTTGGCCGCATTCTGCCCATTTTTCGCGAACTACAGTGGAGCTGCACTGACCGAGACCTGGGAAATCTTCTTCACTGCGCTTGCATTGGATTTCGCGATTGCGGGGCTACAGACTTCGCGCTGGAGATTCTGGCTCGGCGCGGGGTTTGCGGTTGGCAGCGCGATGCTATTGCGTCCTGATGGTGCATTGTTGCTCATTGCCGTCAAAGTTTACCTTGCATGGTATTTCGTGCGGCAACAAGGTACCGCGGCCCGCATTAACGCACTGAAGGCGGCGATTGTGGTGCTGATCGCTGCTTTTGCGCCACTCGCTCCCTGGGCTGTGCGAAATCTCCGCACGTTTCATGAATTTCAGCCGCTGGCGCCAAGGTATGCCAACCAGGAAGGCTCATTCATGCCGATGGGATTCGAGCGTTGGACAAAAACTTGGATCGTCGACTATGCCTCAACCGAGGAGATTTATTGGTCCGTACCCGGAAGTCCGATGGATGTTGACCAACTTCCGTGGCGGGCCTTCGACAGCGAGGCTCAGCGAGATCGTACCTCGCAGTTGCTGGATGACTATAACCGGGTTCTGCGGGTCACTCCCGATCTCGACGAACGATTTGCTGAGCTGGCGGCCGAACGCATCCATCGGGCGCCGTTGCGATACTACGTTTGGCTGCCGCTCTTGCGCATTGTAGACATGTGGCTTCGGCCTCGCACCGAAATTCTTCCTTGTAATTCACGCTGGTGGGAATTCGATGAGCAAACCAGGTGGCTGATCGTGAATGTCGCGTTCGGGGTAGTGAACCTGTTGTATGTAGCCGCAGCGCTTTTTGGCCTGGTTCGGTCGCGGCAGATAGCTTACATGGGGCTGTTGCTTACATTTGTTTTAATGCGTTCTGCATTCCTTGGAACCCTTGAGAACCCCGAAACGCGCTACACGCTTGAGTGTTATCCGGTTGTAATTGTGCTGGCGACAGCTCTGTTCTCTCGCCGCAGCAAGAAGGCTTTTGACGAGAGGAGTGTGGACTTGGGACGCAGCGAAGCTCAACCGAGGGGCGAGTCAGTCATGCGAAAGCGGGTACGGACATGCTCCGACAGCAGTTCGATGGCAGAACGGTTTGCAACCGGGTCAGCCTGGGTCAAATACTTCATGGCTTCGACCAGTAAACGTTGCCCATCCACGTAGCGCGGGTCGGAGGTCCGTTCACGTCGGCGGGGAAGTTTGGGGGGGACGGGAATCGTAAAAACTTTGGCCATGTAATTCTAAAAATTTAGAGAAGTTTTTCTCACTGACCTTGTTTTGGAAGTATAACTCCCCATTTCCTCTTTTTCAGCTTTTATCTTTGATTCTCAATATCTATAGGTGTCTGCTATCCCTTTGGCGATAAGAATTTCGTCTTGCCGTTGGTTTTCAGCTTGAATTCATTATCCGCGATTTTCTGGTTGAGACGAATATCCGAATATTGCGCCAACCGATAGTCGCCGTCCGGCGCAAAGAGCTTCTGCTGGATCGAAACGCCCCGAGTGGGGTCAATCCATAGCCAAATGCGGTTGAAGGTATTGCGTGCCTTCTCAGATTTGGGTGTCAGTTCGAGTTTGGCAGTTTCGACGCCTCCGACGTTTTCCCCGCCGAGGTACTTGACATCAAAGGACTTGAGCATGCCCTGACCGCTGCCGCCGAAGCCAAGGACCAGGAAACTCTCGAACGCCGCCCGGTCTTTTCCGGTGTCGTATTGCGTGACTTGATCGATCTTCGGTTGAAAAACCTGCAGCTTGCTGCCGCTGAACAGCACGAATTTTGGGGGTGGAGGATCGTTGATGTCCGCCATCATTTCTACTTGGCTGCCGGCGCGACGAAAGTACACAGTTCCCTTCTGTGTATCTGTGATGTCGTTTACGACGGCCGTGTATTGCGTCCACACAAAGTTGGCCTGCGTAGTGCGAAAGTTCGCGGCTGTGCGATCCATCTGGGTGATCACATGCTGCAATTCATCGCCGTTCGACTTGGACTGTTCCGGGGATGCTTGCGTGGGAGGCGTCGCTGCTGAAATTAAATTCTGAGCCGGATTTGACCACGCAACGGTTGCAATACCGAAGAGCAATAAACCGAACTGGAAGGATTTTGACAAGCGAAGCGAGTCTATTCTCGTTCTACCCAAACCTTGTAGCGCAATACGTGCCCAAAGTGATCCCGTATCGGTTCGATTTTTGTTATCGCAACTCCGCCAGATATTGGCTCAATGATCTGCAACAGTTCACTATGTAATGCGGCGTCGTCCTTGCTTACAACGGCCGAGGCATCAACCTGGTAAACCAGGCCGCCCTTATCGTCCGGCATGACCACCACCCCCGTACGATGAGGATTGTGCTCTACTGGTTTGTCCTTGAAATTTATGAGTTTGGGAGAGAAGAAAACAAAGATCAGGATGAGAGTGACCATGACATCGTATTGCACGGTGCCGCGTTCATGAGACCACAAGATGTAGCTGCGGACGACGTGCCATGCTGTCGTGAACGGGGCAGTTGGAGTTGTAACCGATGCGGTTTTGGTCTCGACGGTGGCCAAGTGATAACCGGGTAACGCCGTACAGATCCAGTGTAGATCAAGAATGCGCGGTAAAGTTGCTCTTTGCTACTCCAACTTCTCTCCTGGTCAGCCGCTCCACGCCCATGTAAGGTCGTAACGCTTCGGGAATCAGCACCGTACCGTCGGCTTGCTGATAGTTCTCGACGATTGCCACCCAGGTGCGACCAATCGCCAACCCGCTCCCGTTGAGCGTGTGCACAAATTCGGTTTTGTTTTTGCCTTCCGGACGATAGCGAATATTCGCCCGCCGCGCCTGAAACGACTCGAAGTTCGAGCAGGAAGAAATCTCGCGGAATAGCTGCTGCCCCGGCAACCATACTTCCAGATCGTAAGTCTTTGCCGAGGATGGACCGATGTCACCCGTGCTCAGCGCCATGACGCGATAATGTAACCCAAGCTTCTGGAGCACTTCCTCGGCGTCATGCGTCAGCTTTTCGAGTTCATCGTAGGATGTTTCCGGGCGCGCGAATTTCACCAGTTCCACCTTTTGAAATTGGTGCTGCCGGATAATGCCGCGGACATCCTTGCCATATGAGCCGGCTTCGCTTCGGAAGCATGCTGTGTAAGCGGTGAGATATATCGGCAGCCGCGAATTGTCGAGAATTTCATCGCGGTACAAATTTGTTACCGGGACCTCGGCCGTTGGAATCAACCACAAATCCTTATCGCCATGCGGAACACGAAAGGAATCTGCCGCAAATTTCGGAAGCTGCCCAGTGCCGTACATGGAATCCGAATTGACCAGATACGGCGGCAACACCTCGGTGTAGCTATGTTGTCGGGTGTGCAGATCAAGCATGAAATTCGCGAGTGCTCGCTCCAACCGCGCTCCCAAATCCCAGTACACGGCGAAGCGGGCTCCAGTTAGCTTTACCGCGCGCTCTAAATCCAGAACGCCAAGTTGTTCTCCCAATTCCCAATGCGGCTTGGGTGCAAAGTCGAACTTGGGGGGAGTGCCCCAGCGGCGTACTTCGAGATTCTGCTCCGCACCTTCGCCTACCGGGACGGTAGAGTGCGGCAGATTGGGGATCCCGGCCAGAATTTCGCGAAGCCGCGTGTCGTATTCCTCAGCAGCTTTCTCCAATTCCTGGATTTGCTCGCGCATCTGCTTGGTCTCCGCAATCAATGCGGTAGCATCCTCGCCGGTTTTTTTCAGCTTGGAAATCTTCTCGGACGATTGATTGCGTTGCGCTTTCATCGTCTCGGCGGAGGTGATGGCTTGCCGCCGCTGCGCGTCCACCTGGCGGAAATCTTTCAAGATCTCGGCTGGATTCATCCCGCGTTGACGAAGCTTTTCTTCCACCAGCGGCAGGTTGTCGCGAACGAAATTCAAATCCAGCATGGGATTACTGTATCGGAAAATACCGGCTGATTGCATCTGCATGGTGAGCGCGATCAGCCGTAAGGTACACTACATCGCAATGACATCTCCCCAAGCTGGCAAGAGTCCCCCTGATCTACGTGTCAGCGTATCCGGAATCGAGCTGAAAAATCCGGTGATCGCCGCCAGTGGCACTTTCGGCTACGGCGTCGAGTTCGAAGACGTAGTCCATCTCGACAAGCTGGGAGGCTTCGTCGTGAAAGGCCTTTCAAAGGAGCCGATGGCCGGCAACCCTCCCCCGCGGCTTCATGAGACCGCCGCCGGAATGCTGAATGCCATCGGATTGCAAAACATCGGAGCGCAGGCATTCGTCCAGGAAAAGCTTCCAAAATTACGGGAACTTAAAAATGTCGTTGTGGTCGCGAATGTGTTCGGTTATACGCGTGAGGATTACGAGCGCACCATTCAAATCTTGAATGAAGGCGAAGGTATTGCCGCCTACGAGCTGAACGTCTCCTGCCCGAATACATCGCAAGGTGGAATTCAGTTTGGTTGTGATCCTCGCGCTCTCGACGAAGTAGTCGCTGTGGCGCGCCGCCACTCCCAGCGGCCACTGATCGTAAAGCTTTCTCCCAACGTGACCAGCATTGCGCAAATGGCGCACATCGCGGAGGAAGCGGGCGCCGATGCGATCTCGCTAGTGAATACGTTCTTGGCCATGGCCATTGATACGGAAACCCGCAGACCAAAAATCGCTAACGTGACTGCCGGATTGTCGGGACCGGCAATCAAGCCAATTGCAGTACGCATGGTTTATGACGCCTCGAAAGCGGTGCGAATTCCGGTAATCGGAATGGGCGGCATCTCGACTGCGGCGGATGTGATTGAATTCCTGCTCGCCGGTGCCACCGCCGTTCAGGTTGGAACCGCAAGCTACTGGGACCCATGCGCCACTGAGAAAATCGTGGACGAACTGCAGGGATGGTGTGTTGAGCACAATGTCGAACGACTCGCGAGCTTGATCGGCGGAATGCTGATGGATTAGAAAGCCCGCCGTGACGGTTATCATCGGCGGGCACAAAGGGAAGGCCCCGGGACGCACCCGGCATAATCCCAGGTTCGCTCGGCGTCGGCAAGAGGTCACCCGTCCACAGCCCCAAGGCTCTACGCAGTAGCCTGCACATGCACTTTTCTGCTTACCTCCGCGGCTCCTGCAAAATGGGGTTATAATGGCGCGTTTTTACCGCGCCCAGGCAGGAGGTCCCTTGCCCCTCTCAATTGACACGCGAACTGTCGGCAAAGTTGCGGTGATCCGCTGCAATGGCCGCATCACCGCAGGCAACGAGGCAGAATCGTTGCGCGTTCATGTCAACAGCATGTTCGCCAAGCACAAGGACTTTCTTCTTCACCTCGGCGATGTGGGATTCATCGATAGCAGCGGGTTGGGAACCGTGGTTCGATTACTCTCCGCCACCAGGCGCTTGCACGGTGACTTGAAGCTCTGCAATGTTCCGCCCAATATCGAAAAAGTGCTCAAAATGACCAATTTGAGCGCGCTCTTCGACGCACACACTTGCGAGGAAAATGCGATTTCCGCTTTTTATCAACGTCCCAAGGCTGCGGAAGCAACGCCTTCGGTCGGACATTCGGTAGTTTGTGTCGACAAAAATGCCGATGTGCTGGCGTATCTGCGGGAATTGCTTAGCCGGGGCGGGTACGAGGTCCATACAACCAGCAGTCTCGCGGATTCGGTAATCCTGATTCGGGTGGCGCGGCCGTTGGTGCTCATCGTAGGTCCGAGTCTGGCCGGTTCACCCGGCGCAGAACAGGCATTCGCGAAAGCATCGGCGAAAGTTCCGGTGATGCATCTTGACAGCAATTTCGCCAGTTTAGAGGCGGGAGAAGCCGCTGCGCAGCTGCTGCAGGGCATTCAGCAGTTCGTAGCTCAAGCCTAGAGGTCGGTAATAGCTGCGGCTAACCGCGGTTCCTCTTAACGTCCGCGGGCGTACCAGACGGATCCCGGGTTTCGGAAGTTCAGGCCTTCTCCCCAAACCGCTTGTGTATAGCCTTCAGCGTCAATGGCCATGCCAAAATAATCGCCGAACGGAAAGCTGAATCCCGCGTTTCGGATGTAGCGATAACCGGACACGTAGTTCGAAAGCTTGATCTCCGGTGACCACGTCACTCCGCCATTGGTGGAGTTTCGATAGTAGACGTTCCAAAGTGGAGCGCGGCGGGTATCCATCCACGCTACTCTCACGTCCCCTGCCAGGCCGGTAGAAAGCGCCGGGAATGCGTGCTCCACCCCCGGAGCAGCATGGGAAATCTCGGCCTTCGTGGACCACGTCTCTCCCTCGGTTGTTGACGAGGAGAAGTAAATTCGCTCCGGGAGCCGGTCGGCTTTGCCCGAATTCCAGAGTGCGTACAGGGTTCCGGCTTCGTCGGATGCCATCGTGATCTGCGCACCCAAATAACCCCACTCACAATGAAAAGCGGCGCAGTTGGGCGGCGCTCCCGATAAATCCATCAAGGTTGTGGTCCAGGTCTCCCCGCCATCGGAAGACTTGCTGATGTAGAGATTCACGCGACCGCTGGTGCCGTCACGCGCTGTGTATCCCGCCCAGGCTACGAATGCATTCTGGTCGGGACCGACCGTCCCGCCTCCAGCTATCGCTCTCATCAATGGCAGAGCTGGATTTACATCCGCCGAGGCGAAGGTAACTCCGCCATCGTGAGATGAAGCCACCCGGATTCGATGCAGCCGATTGAAAGCCAGATAAATGTCGCGACCGCGGACGGCGAGAACCGGCTTGTCCGCGTCTGCGCTTCCCCGATCTGCGATCACTACCGACCAGCTTTGGCCGAAATCAACCGACTTCGCGACGATCGCATCCATGTTGTCGTCTTGCAGCCACGACGCGTACACGGTGCGGTGATCGGCGGGATCAACGACAATTTGCGGATCAAATTGCCCGGTTATATGTGGAGTGATCGGACGCGGAGCCTGCCAGCTTGCGCCGTTGTCAGAGCTAATCACAAGCGTCATGGTGGGCAGAGCGCAGTTTTCACAGGCCGGTACCATGCCGTATTGCGGGTACAGGACGTAGACGTGCCCGTATTGGTCGGCGGCAATCGCCGGTTCCCATTGATCCCCAGCAGTAAAACCGAGCCGGGCCTGGGGCGAGAAACTTGGGCCAGCGGCGAGCGCGCGGGGGGTGATGGTCAGTGCACCCAAAACAGCTAAGACAAAGAAACCGTTGCGCTTGCGATTACAATAGGAAGACACAAAACCTCTGGCCGAGCATGTAGAGCCGCTTCTGCAATGTAGCCTTTGAAGTACGATGCGTCAATCGGGCATCGTCGCTAGTAGTGCAGCCCGACCTCTCGTTGGTAATTGCGGACTCATGCTACTTTCCGCTATCTATTTCATCGAATAGAATCAATCACCTTCACTGGAGTTCTTTATGGCTAAAGCGATTTTTGCTGCAGGCTGTTTTTGGGGAGTAGAAGCCACTTTCCGCCAGGTTCCCGGCGTCATTTCAACCCGAGTAGGTTATACCGGCGGAGAGCTTGCCAATCCGTCCTACAAAGATGTGTGCACCGACCGGACCGGTCACGCGGAAGCGGTCGAGGTTGAGTACGATCCCGCCAAAGTCAGTTATGACAAGTTACTCGATGTCTTCTGGGAGAACCACGATCCCACCCAGCTGAACCGCCAGGGTCCGGATTGGGGAACTCAATATCGTTCTGCGATTTTCTATACCACCCCGGAACAACAAGCGGGCGCACAAGCCTCAAAACAACAACTCGAGAAATCGCTCCGTTTCAGCAAGCCAATAGTGACGCAGATTGTCCCCGCGACGACGTTCTACGAAGCGGAGGAATATCACCAGCAGTATTTGGAAAAGAAGGGCCTCGCCAGCTGCCACATCAAAGCCTGATCTAACGAGCACACGTAGGGGCAGGTGTCCCCCACCTGCCCGGCGGAGCGCCGCTCCGCAGTAACCTTGAGCAACAGCGGTTTACGAGTTTCAGAGGCGTGGCTCGGCAACATCACGCTTAGCTGACACCTTTTCAGCTCTCAGCTCTCTTCCAGCGGTCGCTGATAGCTCACAACTGCGAGCTGAACGAGCGTGCGCCATTGTAGGATGAACCCGCACAGGTAAAGAGATGACTTCCCTCGCGGAATGGGCAAACTTCTACGTGAGTGTCGGGTCTTCCGCTGGCGCTCTCATTGGCTTGCAGTTTGTGGTTATTACGCTGATTGCCAACATGCCGATCACCAGGGATCTGGCACGGGCCAGCAGTGCCTTTGCCACGCCCACTGTCGTTCACTTCACAAGCGTCCTGGTATTGGCGGCGATCGTATGTGCTCCATGGCACGGAATTACAGCCGCCGCGGCATGCTGGGGGTTGCTCGGCCTGCTCGGTCTGGTATACGAGATCATCGTCGCGCGTTGGGTGCGAGCGCAAACTGCTTACACGCCCGAATTCGAGGATCTGCTGTTTCATCTCATACTGCCATCCCTCGCTTACGGAACGCTGGCCGCAGCGTGGTACGCGGTTCGAAGGGATCTTCGCGGAGCATTATTAGCAGTCGGAGCGGCCGCGCTGGTGTTGTTGCTGGTCGGCATCCATAATGCTTGGGACGCGGTGACTTACCACATCATTACCCATAAGGGTGGCCAGGATGCGGGATCGCCAGAGCGATGAGGCAAAGATGGCCTGCAATGAATACGACCCTGCTCAAGACCATGGTCATCCCGAGAGCCTGCGCGATTTCCCGCAGGACGAGAGCCTGCCCTGAGCGATCCTGAGTGCAACGAAGGGAGTCGAACGGGGATCTGGCGTGGAGCGTGATTGAATTCGAAATAGCTGCACGCGAGATCCCTCCGTCGGCTGAAGAACGCCGAGTTTCGGGATGACCCGCATTCATTAAAAGTACTGCACCACGAAAAGTACAGCATCAGGCCGC
>JAFAGX010000446.1 GCA_019237515.1 Acidobacteriaceae bacterium | reverse complement strand
TGCGGCAGACGTTTCAGTGAAATGAGCCTGGGCTTGTACGAAGAGTTGAATGACCGCTGGGGTGCTGCCGCTTCTCTGAATGCGTTAGCAATCGGAGCCTGCGATTCTGGCGACTACGATACCGCACAAGGCACTTTCGAGCGTTGCCTGCAATTCTGGCGTGCACTGGACAACCCTCTGGAAACCGCCCGCTGCGTGCACAATCTGGCAAACGTCGCGAAGCTGCGAGAAGATTTTTTTCGCGCCCAAGTGGCGCTGCGGGAAGCCACAGCCATTTTCGAGCAAGTCGGAGACCGCAGCGGGGCAGCCTGGTCGATCAATCAGCAGGGTGACATCGCACGGGAGCAAGGTGACCTGAGCGCAGCCGGAGACCACTACCGCCAAGCCCTCAAGGCCTTTCGCGAAGCGGAGGATCGATGGGGTTGCGCCCGTTCTCTCGCCGATCTTGGCTACGTTTATTGTGAGCAGAAAAAGCATGAGGATGCACGAAATGCTTACCGCGAAGCGCTGGAAACGTTTACGGAGTTGGGGCACAAGCGCGGGATGGCGCGGGCTCTGGAAGGTTCCGCATGCCTGGCCGCGGCCCGCGGACAGTCTGCCCGCGCACTCAAACTCGCGGCTGCAGCGCAGCACCTGCGCCGTTTGATGGGCGCTCGCCTTCCCCAGGCAGAACAGTCAAAGCTCGACCAGAAACTGGTGCCGGCGTGGCAATCGTTAGGTGAAGCCGAAGGAAAACGGGCTTGGGGAGAAGGTACGGCGATGGACATCGATACCGCAATCGAATATTCCCTGCGAGAACCCTCCTGAACTATTGGAAATTGACGGGCTCGATCAGTCGACGAACGGCGGATACGCGATCGGCAGGAATGCCCGTTCTACGGGCGTGCTCCCGTATGCTGTTCTCGTCAGGCGCGAGATAGACGCAATATACCTTGTCCTCGGTGACATAGCTGTGCAGCCACTGGATTTGCGGTCCCATGACTTTCAGCGTCTCCAGGGAGCGCAGAGACACTTCGCGAATTTGCGCTTCCGTCAACGACCCGGCGCCTGGAATCTCACGTTCAATTACAAATTGCGGCATAATCGCGAGAGTCTAACACGGACGAACTCGGTTTGAAACCGCGCTGAGTTGAGTCATGTCGCTTAGATTTGCGGCAAGACTTCGTCTGCGAGGCGTTGCATTTGCACCTCTTCATCGAAAACAGGGTTTAGTAGAACATGGTTGACACCAGCGTCCTTCAGCCGCCGGATTTCGTCAGCTATGTGTTGCGGTGATCCCCAAACGGCAACCTGGTCGGCCATTTCTGGCTTGTGGTAGAAAGCTCCAAACCATTCCCGCAATCGCGGCAGGTTGTCGCCCAAGGCCAGATAAAGGCGCTTGGCTTTGGGAAAGGTAGCGGGCAGTTGCTTGATGTCTTCGAGGAAGACTGCGGTCGGCGTCGAACCGGCTCCAATGAAGCCGTCACCCAACTCCACAGCGCGCTTCAATGCCGCCTCAGCATGTCCGCCAAACCAGATTGGAGGGCGGGGTTTCTGCATCGGCTTCGGCTCCATGGGTACGTTGTCGAGTTGCGCGAACCGACCTGGGAAGGTGGCCCGATCTTCCGTCCACAGTCTTTTGATGATCTCCAGATTCTCGCGGAAGCGGCTTACGCGGCCTTCGGTTGCAAGCCCGTAAGCAGGATAGTGGCGCGTGCTACCGCCCAGGCCTACGCCTACAATGAGCCTGCCATTTGAGAGGACATCCACAGTGGACAGTGTCTTGGCCAACTCGACCGGGTTACGTTGGGGGATGATCAAGACCGCCACTCCCAAACGTAAGCGTTTGGTGAGCGCAGCGGCGTACGCCAGAGTGGTGACAGATTCCAGCACTGGCGCGGTGCCAATTACTTGTTCAATGCACCAAACCGCAGCAAAGGGCAATTCTTCGGCTCGCCGCAAAAAACTTTGAATGCGAGCGGGGTCGGGGAAACTCTGCGGCATGGCGATTCCGAATTCCATGATGTCCTCCGGGTTGGACATCGTCTCCGATGCAGGCGAAGGGTTGCGCGATTCAGTGCTCGAGGCGGCGATTTTCTGCCTTTGGGAGCTGTGGCAAACTAATGGCTGAGTAAATGGACGATTCAAGCATCCGGCAGGCAACTTCGAAGCAATATCGCGCGGGACTGAAGATGCTGGGCGAAGCCATGGAACTGTGCCCCGAGGGTCTTTGGTTCAGCAGCGAGTATCGCAACCGTTTCTGGCACATCGCTTACCACGCGATATTCTACACGCATCTTTACCTCCAGACATCCGAATCTGAATTTCAGCCGTGGGCGAAACACGTGCAGAATTCCAACTATCTTGGTCCAAGGCCCTGGGCTAAAAACGAGCCGTTTCAAATCCCAAAACCATATACGCAGCCGGAGCTACAGGAGTATTTGAAAGTGTGCCATGGCGAGGTCGACCGACAGATGCCGCGGTTTCGTTTTGAGGATCCGTCCGGATTTAGCTGGTTGCCATTTAACAAACTCGAGCTGCAGTTCTACAACATTCGGCACCTCCAGCACCACGCGGGGCAGTTGATCGATCGGCTCAGAAATGCGGCTGGCGCTAGCGTCCGCTGGGTAATAACAGATTAGCGAGCTTCCTACTGCAGAGCAGACTGGGTTAGCTTCACGGCGCAATAAGGATTGGCCGTCCCACCGGTCACGTTACATTTCTGCCCGTTTACGGAGCCCGCGGCAAGAGTAGAGAAGTAGATGTTTGTCCCGCCGTTCGAGACCTGATTGTCGATCACGATCCCGCTGGTTCCTCCTAAAGCGCCGGGAGCTGTTACGCAGGTAGACGTGGGGGTGCCAGTGCAATTCGGAGTACTCAGCGCAGTAGTGATTGTCGAGCTTTCAAGGTAAGCGTTGCCTGTTGTGCCCACGCCAAAAAACAGCAGATCGGAGGTTCCATTGTAAAACTCAGTGAGCGGCGAACATTCTTCGCCTTTGGTCGTATTTATCGCGAACTTTGTCGAGTTGGTGCTTGTAATCACGTTATTGGCGAAGGGGAAGAAGTACATCTGCGCATCGGCCGGTGTGCCTCCATTGTTCACGAATCCGCAGGCGATCATGTGGCCGGAGGTTGAACCATTCAGCCAGAAAGCATTGTCAAATGTTCCAGAGTGCACGTTCTTGCCGGTGCAGTTCCCGATACCGGTAGCGGACCCCAAGTCGACTGTGTTGGCCGTAGTTGGAACGCCGGTCGTGAAGTTTGCTGGAAGCTGGCTGATGGCCCCTCCGATACCTAATACGTAGCTGCAGCCGGTGAATGCGAACACCTGATCAGTTGTGGGGTTGGCTGGATCGGTAACTACAATCGGTGGATCTACAACCCCAGTCCCCGGCTTTCCGCTGCCATCCCCGCTGCCGTCGTACGCCCATCCAATGGTCTGTTGCGCTGCAATGGTCGTGGCTGGATTGGCCAGATCGACTGAATACAGGTAGCCTTCGCCGTCGCCAATGAAAATCAAACCCGCAGTGTCATCCACAACGGGCGCGGTAAGAATGTTGTTGTATTTGTTGGTTGAAACCACGACCGGCCAGTTGCCGGGATCGCTGACCAGCGCAGGCGCTCCGCCGCCAAATACCGGAGTGATCTTATAGAGCGTGCCGTTGTCCGCACCCACGTATACCGTATCGTTGTTGTAATCAACCCACGGAGATGAGTTTGAATTTGTTGCAGTGGTCTCGATGGTGAGGGTGGTCATACAACCTGCGGTTGTCGGAGTCGCGCACGTCGAGGGAGTGAGCGGGCTCAATACAGTTCCTGATTGGGATGGAGGCTTTGGAATCGGATTCGGTAAAACCAGGACATGGAAGTACGAAGCGGAAGCAGTGCTTTCTACGAAGGCGACCTTAGTGCCGTCTTCCGAGAGAACAGGAGATGTTTTGATCTGTCCTCCGTTTTGCGTCACCGTGTTGTACGCGAAAGAAACCCAAGGCGCCCCACCGTTGCAGGCGGGAGTTGCGCCGGTGTAGAGATTGTTAATCCCAACCAGGTTTGCCTGTGTTTTCGTGACCGTTAGGCCGAACACGACATAATCAGCATTGCAATCTTCAGTTGTGATGTTGAACTGATATTTCGCCGGGAACTGGTTCTGGGGTACGTAACCATTTTCCAAAGAGACCGCCCAGTAGATCTTTGCGTGCCGCCGCCGACGTGGAGGGACACGATGATGGAAGCGATCCATCGCAGCTTGCCGCATAACGAGGTTATAGACGTGACGGGGATCGCTTTCTCCAGCAACAAGCGCCCCATCCGCTGAAATGCCTGGCATGAGCAGGTGCCGCGAGCTCCAGTCATGCGGATATCCCAGATGC
>JAFAGX010000174.1 GCA_019237515.1 Acidobacteriaceae bacterium | reverse complement strand
ATGCGTGAAGTGGAAACGTCGAAATCCAATTGATGCAACAACAGCAACCCCAAGAAGCCGAAGCTCAGTACCTATCTGGCCCGTTCTCGAATCGCCTTGTCGGTTTCTGCGGCTTGCTGGCGAACATCATCGGAAAGGTCGGGTAATTCCCGTTCGTAGGGCTGCACCGCCGCAATGTCCTGCGGCTGGCCAATCACGTAGAGGGCCCGAAGGGCTTCCCAAACTTGGTCGCCTGCCGGATCGATCGTCGCAACCACATCGCCTGGAGCTACGCTCTGACCGATCTGCGCTCGGAGTTCGCGCAAACGCCCCGTAATAGGTGAGCGAATCTCGAGTGTGCGCTCAGCCGACTGCAATTTGGCAATCATGCCACCCTGATGAACCGCAATCCCAATCACGCCAGCATCAACGATTGTTCCCTTTTCCGGCGCAGAAATGTTTGCCGGTTGGAGCAGTTCGAGAATTTCCGGTTTGCCCACGGCATCTCCGTAGCGGACCAGCGAGAGCGCAGCATTGCCGCGTACCGTCAATGATGGATCACTGAGCATCTTCGTCAAGGCGTCATGGAATCCAGGTCCGGCAGTGTCCTGGCCCATGACCCACGCATCGGTATTGCGCACTTCCTCGATCTTGTAAGTGGCAAGCTGCGCAACCTGCGGATACCAGAGTTTGACCCTGGGGTCTTTCCTGGTCATGCGCTCTCCAATCTGTACGAGCGCATGCTGGATATGGCGGGGATGCTGGTCGTCTCGCAGATACTGGCTAAGCTGTTTGTCGGACAACTGTCGCCCAAACCAGGTGTTCCACCAGAAAAGGAATGGCATGAGGACGATGAGCCACCCGGTCGCGAAGAAAAGCAGCCGATTTCTCGTGGACATCCTGGAGCGGGATTTCCGGGGTTGGCTGACCGCGGGAAGTGGCGACGACATGAGAGCTTCTGAAAATATACCAGAACCGCGCCGGGATAGAACCTACACTGACTACCGGGTCTTGGTCCGAAACATTCCTTAGCGAGACTAAGAGCTGTGCAGCTCAACGTTGCAGGTCAATGAGAATTACGCAGCTTCTGCCGCACGTTTTATTGCCGCCAATCTCATCATCTTTGGCCGAACCAACCGTTTGAAGTCGTCCCAGGCAAGACGCACCAGCTCGCGGTGAGAACCCGCGTTAAAAGCGATCTCTTTATCGTGCGCTAAGCTTTCATCGGCGTAAACGTCGATTCCGTAAAGGTTCCCAAATGGAGGCATGGCGCCGGTTTCGCAATCCGGAAACTTGTCCTGAAACTCGGCCTCGCTGGCAATTTCTGCTCTGGTTGCGCCGGTCGCTGATTTCAGCAATCCAAGATCGACGTGCTGCGAGGCGGACACCACGGCCATAGCAAGCACATTATCGATTTTTACAATGACCGTTTTAGCCAGCTCTTTACCCGAGATATGAGTAAGGGCCGCGATCCCGTTTGCGGTGTAAGCGACGGAGTGAGAAATTACGATGTACTTGATCTTGTGACTATCGAGAAATTCTTTGAGTCTGGATAGCGGCATGATTGGCCTCCTTATTGATTTAGACGATCGCGGTTGCTTACTTCTTGGCGACGATGCCGCTATGGCATGCTTCGCACATGGTTTGTCCCTGAATCTGATTCAAATGCCGCTCAACCTCGATTGCGGTAGGAGTTTTCGCGTTATTCGACTGTTGTTCGTCGGCAAACTTGATCAGGTCCTTCATAAGCTGAAGCTGTTCGGCAAGCTGCTTGCGAACGCTTGGATCAGAAAACCAATACCCGGTACCCTCAGCTTCGGCCTTGAGAACCCGGTTTCGCAAGGTTTGCAACTCTGCCTTGCGCAACTCGACTTGTTCCAGCGGCACAACACGAATCTGTGCGCGCCGCCACATGCGCGAACTGTTGTATCCGTTCCAAACATCCGTGACACTGGGATTGGGGTGCGAGCTGAATGCAGGCACATTCGAGGTCTGTTGGGAAGATAGACCGAACGCCAGGATTGCGAAGACAAACGCAAACAGAAAGGCTGGGAGACGCATAGACACCCCCTTCTGCTGCTTACGATTTCTGACTTATTTTTGAACTCCTCAGCACAACCTGAAAGTGCATAGCGCACAAAGCGATGTGACAACCTTTCGCTGTCATTGCGCCGTAAAACATTGCCCGGTCACGACTGGCAGTGACGCGGGTCATACCGAAGGAACCAACACCAGACTAGCTTCAAGTTGAAGTCGAAAACTTGCGCGCGTGAGGCCTCCCATGACAGTGGCCGTGCATGAACATACCGCTTCTTCTCATGTCAGCCCGAATCAGCCGTTCGTACTCGATGGACATTCGCTGACGATTGAAGACGTTGCCGCGATCGCCCGCGATCGTCGCGGGGTAGCGATTCATCCAGAAGCTGCTGCCCGGATCAATAAATGTCGCGAACTTTTGGAACGCAAGATCCGCACCCGAGAAGTCATGTATGGCGTGAATACCGGGATTGGCGAACTCTCCGAAGTGGTGCTCACACCCGAGCAGGTGGAGAAATATCAGAAATATCTTCTTTATTCCCATGCCGCCGGTTGCGGCGAACCGTCCAGCGAAGAAAATGTGCGCGCAGCCATGCTTTCCCGGCTCAACACGCATTGCTGGGGACACTCGGGAATTCGGCTGGAGATCGTAAACACACAAATAGAAATGCTGAACCGAGGCGTGACTCCGGTTGTGTGCCAAAAAGGCTCGGTGGGAGCTTGCGGAGACCTATCTCCCATGGCTCAGATGGCGCTGACACTGATGGGGGAAGGCGAGGTCTTCTACAAAGGCCGCAGACTGTCGGCGAAAGACGGGCTAGCCGAAGCTGGGATCGCATCGATTGTTTTTCGCGAAAGGGACGGCCTGGCTGCGATTAATGGTTCCGATTTCATTTGCGGCATGGGTTGCCTCGAACTGCATGACGCTGAGCGCTGGCTCAGGACCCAGGAAATCGCGCTCGCCATGACACTTGAGGCACTCAATGCCAACATGAAGGCCTACGATCCGCGAATCCATTTAGTGCGAGGCTATCCCGGTGCGCAGGAATTTGCCGCAAGAATTCGCAACCTCACTGATGGCTCCGAACTGCTCAAACTTCCCGGCAAGAAAGTTCAGGATGCCTATTCGCTGCGCTCCAGTCCGCAAGTGATCGGGGCCGCATGGGAAGCGTTCAAATGGATTCGTTACATGCTTGAAATTGAGTTGAACCACGCCGCTGACAATCCCACGTTCTTTCCGGATGAAGAATTGGTTTTGACTGGAGCTAATTTCCAAGGCACACCCATGGCGTTCGCTCTTGAGCTGCTAGGCATGTCCGTGACCACCATCGCCGCACTCTCCGAGCGCAGGCTCAATCGGTTGATGAATCCGCATCTCTCCATGGGATTGCCGGCGTTCCTCACCAACGGAGCAGGAATGTTTTCGGGCTTGATGCTTTCGCAGTACACAGCCGGAGCCTTGGTCTGCGAAAACCGCGTGCTCAGCCATCCCGCAGCAACCGGCTCAATCCCTGCGGCAGCCGATCAGGAAGACTTCGTCTCTATGGGCATGACCACCGCAATCAAGACCCGGCAGATTATCGAAAACGCCTGGTACGTGGTTGCAATCGAATTGATGGCTGCGGCCCAGGCATTTGATTTCCGCGCGCCGGTCAGACCGGCACCGGCAACGCAAGCCGCTTACGAAGTAGTTCGAAAACACGTGCAGAAGCTTGATGAAGATCGGCCACTCCACGCTGACATCAATACGCTCGCCCAGTTGGCAAAGGATGGCGCGATTTTGCAGGCAGCGGAACAGTGCACATCCAATGGACGGTGAGATCGGTTTAGAACTGGACTAGTCGCGGCGTGGCTCGCACGATATAATCCCGCGCGAGCATGGCGACTAAGGCTGCGTCCCCCATTACTCACTCCACCGGTCACCTCCTCCGCATTGTGGGCGTAGGCTTTGGCATTGCCGTCAGCATCGGAGGCACAGTCGGCTCCGGTATCCTTCGCACTCCAGGTGAAATTGCGGCCCAGTTGCGTACTCCCTGGCTGATCCTTGCCGTTTGGGTGTTCGGCGGTATCTACGCTTTTAGCGCGACTTTGGCCGTCACGGAACTCGGGACCATGCTGCCGCGCGAGGGAGGTTGGTACGTCTACTCGCGCGAGGCCTTTGGTGAGTATGCCGGGTTTCTGGTGGGCGCCTGCGACTGGATGATGCAAACCGTAGCCATCTCTTATCTTGCGGTAGCCTTTGGTGAATTCTCTGCTGGACTAGTGCCGGCTCTGGCGCCACACAGCAAACTCGTCTCGGTCGGAGGTGTGGTGGTTCTCACGCTCCTGAACTGGCTCGGCCTGCGTGCCGGCAGCCGCGCCCAGGAACTCACCAGCCTCGTCAAGGCACTTGCCCTGATTGCATTTGTAGCTGCCTGCTTCGTTCTGTCGCCTAAAACGGCTGTACTGCCCGCTAGCCCGCTCTCAAATTCCCATTCGACGATTTTGGTAGCCCTGGTGATTGCTTTGCAGGCCGTCATCGTCACGTACGATGGTTGGTACGGCGCCATTTATTTCATGGAAGAGGACAAGAATCCTGCAAGGAACCTGCCGCGTTCGGCGATCGGCGGGGTGCTCGCGTGTATCGCGATCTTTGTCCTGGTGAATGCAGCCTTGCTCCACGTTCTGCCAATGGCGCATTTAGCGGCGTCGCAGGTACCGGCGGCCGATGCCGCGACGGCCGTGTTCGGTAGCCATGGCGGTCAACTCATTCTCATTATTTCCGCCATCACTGTGGTGAGCACCATCAACGCGTTGCTCTTGATCACGCCGCGAATGTTGTTTGCCATGAGCCGCGATGGCCTGCTTCCAGGTTGGATGACCTCGGTCAATTCCGGTGGCACTCCGGCGGCCGCGTTGCTCGCGAGTACGCTGGTGGTCATCGGCCTGGTGCTCAGCGGTAGTTTTGACACGCTGATCGCAATTGCTTCTTTCCTCTTCGTAACCATCTACATTTCCGGATTTGTCGCCTTATTGTGGCTTCGAGCCCGCCGGCCCGAGCTTCCGCGACCCTTCAAAATGTGGGGTTATCCCTGGACAGTCGCGGGAGTGCTGTTGGTCTCCGTGGCGTTCTTAGTGGCGTCGGTCATTGGCGATCTGACGCACAGCCTATTTACGCTGATCCTGCTCGCGGCCAGCTACCCACTCTATTTGTTAGCGGTCAAGAAAAGGACTGCCCGCAGTTCTGACGCTGAAATTCCTGCCTTGTCAGATGCGGAAGTGGAATAGCCGAGTCGCGACTCCCAAAATTCCTGCCAGTATCATTTGGGGCTTTGAGGTATTTCGCCAAGTAGCCTAGCGCCGCACAGTTTTGCTTGACACTTGGGTGTAACACGAATATAAAAAGGCCCACATAAAGAGACCCATTGCTTCGGGTCTTATCCGGGAAACTTCAATCTCAGTCTTCTAGCCGTGAGCCCCAGCGAAGGAGAAGTGTATGTCTGCGATGCGCCTGGGAAGTCTTTCCCGCCGAAATCCGGTTTCAGGTTGCACTAGACTTCGAGTCGTGCGATCGCTTGGGATGGCGATCATCCTCCTCACTTTCCTATTGGCAGCTACGGCGTTTGCAATTCCAGCAACAGACGTGGTGCAGACAATCCTTCTGACGCGCGCGCCAGTGTCCTCGCCCCCGCCCACCACCTTGAGTGAAAGCTTTATCGTGACCGCGCCCCCAACGCCGACTGCCATTGTCATCCTTTTGCCAGGTGGGACTGGCATCCTCCAACTTACCCCGGACGGCTTAGGCAGTGGCACGCTGAACGTAAATTCGGCCAACTTCCTTGTCCGCAGTCGCGCGCTGTTCGCCGGCCACAACTTCTACACGATTAGCCTCGATGCCGCTACCGATTTTCAATTGCTCCCCAACGGTCTTACCGACCAGCGATCCAGTTCTGCGTACATCTCCGACGTTCTGACCGTGATCGCCTGGGCGCGTGCAGCGGAACCCGGGCTGCCCGTTTGGGTCGTCGGTACCAGTCGTGGAAACGGAGGCGCTTTTGTCGCGGCTCTGTATAGCCCGGGGGCCGGTGGACCCAACGGCTTGGCTTTTACCTCTGCGGTCAACAGTACGACCGATCCCGATTCTCTGCTTAAGGCGAATCTGGCCAGCATCACCGTTCCCGTCTTCCTGTTGAATGACTCGGGCAACACCTGTACAGGTACGACTACCGCCGGGCAAGCGGCGGTGATTGCGGCCCTGACCAGTTCCCCGAGAGTCAGCGCTCTCGAACTTGGCTCCGCCTCGCTAACGCCTTTGACGGACAATTGCCATGAATACGCAGATCACGGCTATTTTGGGCTTGAAGACAAAGCGGTGTTCAACATCGCGCTCTTCATTACGGGGTCTCCAATAGTCACGGCCGCGCAATACCCCGCACCCAACACTTCTCACTTGAAATTCTTCCTGACGGTGCCGCCCGACCTTCAGCCGCTGGGTCAGTGCGACGCCTTGGCTACCGCGCCCGCCTCCCTCGGTTCGGCATGTTACGAGAGCTCCACAGCCCCCGTCGTGGGCAAGTCGTGTGGTTTGAGTTCCACCTGTAACCCGTGCCCGGTGGGCCGAACGATAACAGTGACGGGGATGAGTAGCTCCAGTGACAACGGAACCTTCACGATTAGCCGTTTTGTGAACGCAGGCGCGGTCAAGGTGCGAGCTTCTTCGGGCATGACACTCAGCGCTCAAAGCGGCACGGCCAGTTTCTCGGCCGGATGTGTGCAGTAAGAACCTTGAAGTCGCTGGCTTTTGTACAGAGCGGGTTGTGCGAATCGCCTTTTTATCTTGCTACTTCCGTGGCCGGGAGAAACCCCGGCCTCTTCAGAATAGCTGTTAACAGGCGACCGAAAACTTGCGCGGTCTATTCGCCCCTGAACGCGGGACTCGAGGTATTTTGAGAGATATGGAGATTTCTCGCCAACCGCCAACCCGTGCCAAGAGCGTAATCAGAGAAGTGGCGCGTAGCGCCCACCATTCTTCAGAGCGCGGCGATCAGTTCAATCTCGACCAGCGCGTCTTTCGGTAGCCCGGCGGCCTGCACGGTCGAGCGCGCCGGCGCGGCTACTGGGAAATACTTCGCGTATACTTCGTTCATTGCCACAAAGTCGTCCATGTCTTTCAGGAACACCGTGGTCTTCACAACGTGAGAGAGAGTTAGTCCCGCGTGCGTGAGAATTGCCTTGAAGTTATCCAGCACGCGTTCCGTTTGCTGCGCCACATCACCTTCGAGAAATGCATTCGTATTCGGATCCAGCGCGATTTGGGCACTGAAGAGAAATCCATTCGCCCGTACGGCCTGCGAATACGGACCGTTTGGCTGCGGGGCGTGGTCAGTTACGATTATGTCTTTCATGGTGTTGCCCTCCTCGTGGGATGGAGCGAAAGAATAGCACGAGGTATCTGCAGACGAGCTGCGGCAGTGGGAAATTAACAG
>JAFAGX010000539.1 GCA_019237515.1 Acidobacteriaceae bacterium | reverse complement strand
GCCGCAGGTCATCGTGAATGCCATGCGGTCAGGCGCGTGCGAGTTTATCGAGCGGCCCGCCACCACAACTGACCTTTTGGAGGCATTCGTACGTCTGACTGCCTCGCAAAGGAAGGACCACACCCAAGAAAGCCGGGGAAAGATTTTCAGCGTGGTGAATGCAAAAGGGGGCAGCGGTTCAACAACCGTGGCAGTAAACCTGGCGTTGGCACTGCAGGCAGCCCACGGCAACACCGCTCTCGTCGATCTCGCTTATCTCGGACATTGTGCGCTGCACCTGAATCTCAAGCCGATGTTCGGCGTTGCGGATGCAATCCGCAACTTGCACCGCCTGGACAGTTCGCTGCTCGAAAGCTTCATGACGCGGCACGCTGGCGGCATGCAATTGCTGGCGGGACCAAATACTCCTCTGGGGACGGAACCGTCACATGCGGAGCACGCCAAGTTGTTCGATCTGATGGTCGGGCAATTCCGGTACGTGGTGGTGGATTTATCAACCCGGATGGATGTGACCACCAAGCTGGTCGCGAACTTGTCGCAGACCGTGCTAATGGTGGCGCACGCCGACGTAGCCTCCTTGTGGAGTGCGGCACGAGTGCAGCAGTACTTGAGTGAGAACAGCGGGAGGGACAAGGTGCTACTGGTCCTCAACCGGTTTCGCAAGATTCCTGGCTTCAGTGAAACGGATGCGGAAGCGGCAGCAGGCGTCAAGGTTGTGGCGAAAATCCCGAATCAATACTTTGCGGTATCCACCTCAATCGATCGCGGGGTGCCGCTGCTGCAGCAGACACACACGGACGTCGCACGCGCGTTTACCACCCTGGCGACAAAGCTTACCGAGAACGAGCCGGATGTAAAACGCAAGGCCTGGTCTTTATTCAAGACCGTATAGCAGTAGGAAAGTTCCAAAGCAACCATGCCGAATTTGCAAACCTTCGAGAGAACGGAATACCAGCAGGTCAAGGCGGACCTGCACCGGAAAATTCTTGATCGTCTGGATTTGGAGAAGCTTGGGCGGACCCCGAGCAATACCGCGCGGGATGAAGTACTGCTATTAATCCGAAACACGGTTAACAGCGAAGCGGTTCCGCTCAGCTTCGCCGAACGCGAGCGGTTGGCGCGCGAAATTCTGGATGAGATTTTCGGCTTGGGGCCTCTGGAACCTTTACTAAAGGACCCAACGATCTCGGACATTCTGGTTAACCGCTACAACCGCGTGTATGTGGAACGTGCGGGAAAACTGGAGCCGACTGGTCTGAGTTTCAAAGACGACGCCCACCTGATGCAGATCATCGACCGAATTGTGTCGCGCGTCGGGCGCCGCGTAGATGAGTCATCTCCGATGGTGGATGCGCGCCTCGCCGACGGCTCGCGTGTAAACGCTATTATTCCTCCGCTTGCCATTGATGGGCCATGCCTATCCATTCGCCGTTTTGGTCGTGATCCTTTAACCGCCCGGAACATGATCGAAAACAAAACTCTGACCGAGTCCATGCTGGAGCTGCTCTCGGCTATGGTGAAAGGGAGACTCAACGTTCTAGTATCTGGCGGCACAGGCGCTGGTAAGACCACCTTGTTGAACGTGCTTTCCGGTTATATCCCCAACTCCGAACGAATTGTAACGATCGAGGACGCCGCCGAATTGCAAATGAAGCAGGAGCACGTGGTAAGGCTCGAGACCCGTCCGCCGAACATTGAAGGCAAAGGTGCGGTCCGCCAACGGCAGTTGGTGATTAACAGCTTGCGTATGCGGCCGGACCGCATCATCGTTGGTGAGGTGCGCGGCGAAGAGGCTTTTGACATGCTCCAAGCCATGAACACGGGTCATGAGGGCTCGTTGACGACGATCCACGCCAACTCCCCGCGTGACGCACTGGCACGCGTGGAGAGCATGTTCTCGATGGCCAACCTCAATCTGCCGGAGCGGGCAATGCGCCAGCAGATCGCCTCCGCGATTCACGGAGTTGTGCAAGTGTCGCGCTTGGCCGACGGCACGCGGAAGGTAACCTCCATTTCCGAAGTCACCGGGATGGAAGGCGAGGTGGTCATGATGCAAGACATATTTACTTTCGAACGCCGGGGTATCGATGAGGGCGGCCGGGTACGGGGATACTTTACCGCGACCGGGATTCGTCCCAAATTTGCCGAGCGCCTGGCGACTGCAGGTTGCCGCTTGCGGGCGGCGTTGTTCGAATCGCGGATGGAGGTGTAGACGTAGAGATTTATGCAGATGGCACTCGTCATCCTGATCTTTGTCGCGGTAGCTCTGATCGTATTTGTGGTTGGAATGCTTCTCGATCAGCGCAGCGCGCAGGCTCGTGTATTGCGGGAGCGACTGGCTTCCGTCCAAAAGACGAACCAGCGCGAGCCCAACGAAGAACTGGCCTTGTTGCGCGACGAGATGCTCAGCCAAATCCCGGCGCTGGACAGCTTGTTACGCCGTTCCGAGCGAATGACGAATTTCCAGAATTTTCTGGAACAGGCGAATTTGCAAGTTCGCGCCGGCAATATGCTGATTTACTGCATCGTTGGCGCCATTCTAATGGCCGGAGTGGGGCTGATGCTGGCGGGATCTTTGCCTCCAAACCAGGCGGTCCTTTTCGTAATGTTTGGGGCTATTGTTGGCGGGATCATTCCATTCTCGTATGCCTCCTATCGCCGCACGAAGCGTTTTCAGAAATTTGAGGAGTTGTTTCCGGATGCGATCGATACCCTGGCACGGGCGGTGCGGGCTGGGCATGCCTTTACCACCGCACTGGAATTGATCGCCAACGAAATTGCTGAGCCCGTTGCCGGCGAATTTCGCATGCTTTTTGAGGAACAAAAGTTCGGCCTGCCGGTGCGTGATGCTCTGATGAATCTCACCGAACGCATGCCGCTCGTGGATGTGAAATTTTTTGTGACTGCCGTGATGTTGCAGCGCGAAACGGGCGGTAATCTCGCGGAGATTCTCGACAACTTGTCGTACGTGATCCGGGAGCGATTCAAGATCATGAGGCAAGTGCGGGTATACACCGCTCAGGGGCGTCTCACTATGGCATTGCTGATGGGGTTGCCGCCGGTCATCGTGGTCGTCATGCTGCTGACGAGTCCAGCATTCATCCGGCCGCTGTTCTCCGATCCGATCGGGCATACGCTGATCGTGAGCGGCATCGTTCTGCAGACTTTGGGGTACTTCGTCATTCGTAAAGTGATCCGGATTCAGGTGTAGGTATGGCCCTTGCATTAACCATCATCATTTTTTTGACGATAGCCGCGGTGGTGTTCTCGTTCGGCGCGGCGGTTTATGCGCCATCGTCGCTGCTCGGCGCACGCTTGCGCGCACTCGGCTGGGAGCGGGCTGAACCCGTCGAAAAACCCGCGCTGAAGGAACGACTGGAGCAGGCACTCGATCCGTTGAGTAAAGCCATTCCGCTTTCTCCAAGTGATGTTTCGCGAACCCGTCGCTGGCTCATCCAAGCGGGATATCGCGAACCGCGGCACATGTCCATTTATGTCGGCAGCAGGATGGCATGCGCATTCGTTGCCTTGGTGGGCGTGCTTGCAACCAGTGGGTTAGAGTCCCCGCTATTGCTAGTCAGTCTGACCGCGTTTGGTTTCTTCCTGCCACGCTTTGCGCTAAAACGAAAAATTCAGGCCCGGCAGCAGCGAATTAAGCTGGCTCTGCCAGACGCGCTGGATCTGACAGTGATCTGCGTTGAAGCGGGCTTGGCCCTGGATCAGGCACTGATGCGAGTAGGACAAGACTTGCACCACGCGCATCCGGACTTGAGCGAGGAATTCCATTTCGTGAACCTTGAGATGCGTGCCGGCAAACCAAGAGCTGAGGCCTTACGCAATCTGGTTGAGCGTACGGGCGTCGATGACATTCGCTCGCTGGTAGGTACTCTGATTCAGACCGATCGATTTGGAACCAGCGTGGCCCAGGCGCTACGGGTGCATTCGGATTCTCTACGGACGGAACGGCGGCAACGAGCAGAAGAGCAGGCCGCCAAAACTACGATTAAAATGGTTAGCCCCCTGGTGTTATTTGTCCTCCCCTCGATTATCTTCGTAACTCTGGGACCGGCCGTGATCCAGCTTGTACGGACACTTATGCCGGTGGCATCGGGTAGGTAAAAAAGTCAGCATTCAACACAGGTATTCAGGGTATTATGGCGGGAACAAGGTCCTCTGCATACGCGTTCAATCGAACGCGCCACGCCTATTTAGCCACTCGTTTGGCGGTTGCCGGGACGCACTGGTCGCGCTTTCGCGGTTTGATGTGCGCCGAGGCCTCAAGCTTCCAAACGGGGGACGGCTTATGGATTGTGCCATGTCATGGGGTCCATACCTTTGCCATGAATTTCCCCATCGATGTGGTCTATCTCGATGTCAACAAGATTGTCGTCCACCTCGAGGAGAACCTTAAGCCTTGGCGGCTAGCACGGATTAAGAGGCGGGCGGCGTCGGTGATTGAATTGCCTGGGCAAACAGTGAAGGAAAGCGGAACTGCGGTTGGGGACGAAATCGAAATTGACTCAGGTCCGGCCACAGGGGCACGTGAAGCGTGAACGATGAACTCAAACTTCTGATTGAATGGCCATCGCGATGGGATGAGTTCGTCACATCGATTCGCCCGGCGCTGGGAAAGTCCCCACGCCCTTTGGCGGGTGAAGCTCGTACCGGCCTTTTTCCTCATCAGGGAATGCTGACAGCGTGGATTTGCGAAGCCCTGCTGCTGTTGGCTGCGATTGTATTGCCCACAAGGTTGGCGTTTCTTGCCCCTTACCAGCCGCCCTCGCTTCCGAAATATGACGTGATTTACTTCTCCGGGGATGAACTGCCGCAAACAGAAGATTTGGGCGGAGCCAAAGTGGGCCGCGCGGGGAAATCCGGCGGACAGGAAGCGTACCACCGCACACAAGTAATCCGAGTCTCCAGAGGCGATTTGCTGCGGGAAAAAGTCGTGGACGCGCCACGGCTCAATTTGCCACAAGTGAATTCCGCAGTGGCGAACTTGCTGGCGTACAATCCGCTTCCCGGTCCACCACCCGCCGAAGGCTTGAGATCGCAGTTGCAGGGGCCCAATTTGCCGCAACAGGCGGTGGCGCCAGCTCCGGATATTCGGCGGGATAAGATGCTGGTCGCGCCGGCACTAGACACGGAAGTGGCACCCACCCCTGAAGCTCGCCGCGAAAAGCTCCGAGCATCGCCTTCGATGAATGCGGCCGTGATTCCGCCTAGCCCGAGCGGAATACAACGGGATGTCACGTTGCCGCGAGTTCCAGGATCACAGGTGATGGCGATTGTGCCGCCTCCGGTCTCCGCGCCGGAGCAGATGACCACTTCGCATGCGCAGCTCACGTTGCCTGCGCCCGCCGTGGTTTCGCCGCCTCCAAGCCAAGTGGAACGGGAAGCGGCGCTTCGTGGCCCGGGATTCGGACCGGGAGAGTTGCAAAAACAGATTGTGCCACCTCCTGTGCAAGTAGGAAACGCCGGATCCACACGATCGTATGGCGGCGTCGGAAATCAAAATGTTGTTCCGCCTCCAGTTCAAGTGAACGGCGCGGCTAACGGACAAACCAACATCGCAATGCTTGGGAACCCGAATGTAGTTGCTCCTCCTGTTCAGGCCAGCGGCATCAGCGGCGAACGCGTTGTGGTAGATCGATGGGGCATCCCGAGGGTCGTGCCACCTCCAGTGCAGGTCGACAAAGGTTCAATGAGGCAGGCAATGACTGGCGGCATTGGGCGAGGAAACGCTGTGGTTCCCCCGCCCCCATCTGTCTCGGCCGATGCTGCTTCGGGGATGGGGCATGGAAATCGCGGCCGGGGGTTGGGCTCAGTGTTGGATTCTGGATCAGTGACGGCACCGGCCAAGCAGGTTGGCGGCAGCGGAAACGGATCGGGTGTTGTGCTCTCGAGCCAGCCCGGAGCCACCGTTGCGAAGCCGGGAAGCGCGGGAGCAGGCGCACTGGCGCTCTCTCCAAACGGGGGAGCCAATCCGGGGTTGGGCGGCCCGGGAGGTGGCGGAGATATCGCTCGCGGCCAAGGCAGCGGAGCGGCCCTTTCCGGAGAGGGGCCCGGAGCCTCCAACAGCAGTTCTGGCACCGGCGCTGACACGATTGCCCACAACGGCATTTCTCCGTATCCCGGAGCTGGTGGTGCAGGAACCGGATCAGTGAGCAAACCGGCGATGCCGGGCGTTTCCGTGCACGGCGGCAGTAACGTCATCACATTGCCCAGCTTTGGGGCGGATTCGGATCCTGCCTCGATCGGGCGATCGTCGAAAATAAAGAGCCGCAATGGTCCGGAGATAACGGTAGTCGGCAGTTCCCGATCCGGTGGGGCTTTCAACCTCTACGGCGAGCTTAAGGGCGACAAGGTATATACCATCTACATCGACACCAAGCTCGGGCCAGCGGTCATGGAATATGCAGATCCCACTTCGGCGAATCATCCCTATGCCGAAGACCTGGTTGCCCCACAGCCTATGCGCGCTGATTTACCGCCCAATATCAAAATGTCACGCAC
>JAFAGX010000508.1 GCA_019237515.1 Acidobacteriaceae bacterium | reverse complement strand
GGGTGGGGTGTTTACGATTACTTTCTCGCGACTGGCAAAACAAAGCCCAAAGAGCTATTCGCTCAGGCGGTTCAAACGCTACGGTTCAATTTGTCTCGTTATGATTTGGGATTCTGGTCGCTCTACGAGCAATCCGGCACGGCGCTTCCGATGATCGCCAGCCGTTTTTACCACCGCCTTCATATTGTCCAACTTCGAGTAATGCATCGCTTGACGGGCGATTCAATGTTCGCGGGTTTCGCTGACAAATGGGAAACTTACCGCCGCAGCCGCTCGAATCGCACACGCGCTCTGTGCTGCAAGGCTGCCTTTAAGCTCTGCTACTACTAAACGCTGCGTGAAGATCCTTTACATCTCACAATATTTTCCGCCGGAGATGGGGGCGCCAGCCGCGCGCGTTGCAGAGCTGTCAATATTGTGGACCGAAGCGGGCCATGACGTCACGGTGCTGACCGGGTTTCCTAATCACCCAACCGGAGTCGTACCGCCGCCCTATCGAGACCGCATGCGGCACTTGGTTGCCCGTGAGCGGTTCAATGGTATCGACGTGATTCGAACCTTGCTGCTGCCGCTTCCTAACCGAAAGCCTTACGAACGCATCTTGAATTACAGTTCGTTCGCCACTTCAGCTGCGGGAACCGGGATGTTTCTCTCGCGGCCTGACGTTGTCATTGCTACTTCTCCACAATTGCTGACCGGAATTACGGGCTGGTGGCTTGCACGTTGGAAGCGGGTCCCGTTCATTTTGGAGATTCGTGATCTCTGGCCCGAGTCGTTGGCGGCCGTCGGAATGGGCAAGCAGAAGGGTTCGCTTTATCGCACGCTGGAGACCGTAGCCGCATTTCTCTATCGCAGATGCGATCACGTGGTGGTTGTGACATCGGCTTTCCGCGAAGCACTCACAGCAAATTGGAGCGTTCCGCCGGACAAAATCTCGGTCGTAGAAAATGGGGTTGATACAAATCTTTTCAGACCGCTGGACTCCCGGGAAATGCGCACCAGGTTGCGGGCAGAAGGGAAGTTTGTAGTTTCGTACATCGGCACGATGGGAATGGCACAAGGATTGGAAACTTTGATAGAAGCGGCAGAACGCGTGCAGGCCTGTGCACCTGGAATTCAGTTTTTATTTGTTGGGCAAGGGGCAGAAAAACAGAGGATCGCCGAGCTTGTTCGCCACAAAGCTCTGAACAACTTGCTCTTCGTGGACCAGCAACCACGAGAGAAGATTCCGGCTTATATCGCTGCGTCCGACCTCTGTCTCGTTCCTCTGCGAAACTCCGGTCTTTTCAAGACAGTTCTCCCGACGAAGTTGCTGGAATTCATGGCTTGCGGTAAACCAGTGATCGTCGGAGTGGACGGCCTGGCAAGGGACATGGTTGAAGATGCGAACGCCGGAATTTTTGTGAAACCGCAAGACTCCTCCGCTCTGGCGGGCGCGATACTACATTTAAGCCGTCATCCCGAGCTGTGCAGCGCGCTAGGAGAAAATGGCCGGAAATATATCCTGCAGAAGTTTACGCGGCGGCGAACCGCGGAAACCTACCTGCGAGTTTTAGAAGAGGTCATCGGCGGCCAACTCATACAAGCAACTGCAGCAGCATAAGGTTAAGGCATGACCGTAATGATACTTGCCGCTGCAGCTGCCTGAAGAGCAGTCTGCACGGTGTGTCCGGCAAATGACTTTGCGGCGCTCGTAGGAACGAACAGAATGTCGTTTGCCTGCATCGGAACATCGGGCGCCTTAGCCTCAAAGATCTTTTTTAGTTGAACTGGGGTCTCGGTCAGTCCATCGGCACCCCGGTGAATGATGCGAGCTGCGCTGAGTTTCGCAGTTCGAGTTGTTCCTCCCGCCATCGCGATCGCCTGCAAGACAGTTAAACGCCCACTCTCCATCAGCAGACCACTCGGGCGCCCAACGTCTCCCACCACGTAAACCACATCCGCTTTCTCCACGATAATTGTGTCTCCCGCAGAAACAGGAAGATTGCTCTGAGGGTGATCTGCGAAATTACGGGAAATGGTCACCTTGGTGTCCGGGCGATTGCGGTGAGTGACCGTGACGCCAGGTCCAGCCCTGTCGGTAAGACCGCCGGCGTTTGAGATGAGGTCGAAGAGCCTTTGTTCTCCGACGATGGGGTAGACGCCAGGTCTGGCGACTTCACCAAGAACGCTGACCGTTTGTGAAACTGCCTGATTCACAAAAACCGTGACGTGGGGATTTTTGACGAATCCGCCGTCCGCCAGGCGTTTTTCGATGATGCTCTCTGCTTGCTCGCCAGTAAGTCCGGCGACCTGCACGTTGTTGACGAGTGGAAGATTGATTTCACCGTTGCTGTCGACGCGAACTTTGCTGGTGAGTTCAGGAACGTTGTACACGCTGACATCAAGTAAGTCTCCGGGCCCGAGGTGCGGAAGGGAAGGATCACCACTCGACTTTGCGGAAACCGCGGATACCGTGGTAACTGAGTGTTCGATTTCTGCCGAAGCTGCAGGTCCTTGAGCCAACGCGGCTGAAGACAACAAGAACAAGGCGAGAACCAAACCGCAACCTAGACGCGTTCTTATACAGCAGTAAACGGTAGCCATACTGGCTCATGGGGAGTCTAGCATTCTTCAATCCAGTGTTCTCATTCGTTCGCCAGGCGGACTATAGTTCGGCAACACTCTTGTACCAAGCTAGGGAATTGTTCCTCGCGGCAACCCATCATAAATTCAATAGTAGTTATGGGGTAAAGACCCGACTTGTCGTCCAATCGGAGACAGGGTTATCGATAGGTTGAACATAAACACGCTTCCAGTCTTTCTCTTGTCATCTGGGAGGAACGATTGCTGATCGCGAGTTTGGCAACGTTCCTGTGTTCAGTTTTCTTCTCGTTCATATCTACCAAGTGGGTGCGCGATGTTGCCAACCGCCAGGGCTGGGTGATTCCGCCCGCGTCAGTTCACCATCTGCATACGAGAGCTTTGCCAAGACTCGGCGGCGTGGCGATCTTTGCGTCATTTCTTGCAAGCTTTGGTTTAACGCTGCTATTTGCGTACCGTGCGCTGGCGGTCCCGGGTCGGACAGTCCTGACGATCATTTCGGCCGGAGCGCTGATTTTTCTTCTCGGACTTTACGATGATTTTTTTTCTGCCGGCCCGTGGTTGAAATTTACAGTTCAGGGCTTGGCTGCCACGCTGCTGTTTGCAGGCGGACTTCGTATTCTCGATTTGCCGGTACTCTTCGGCAATCATCACTTTCCCTGGTTTTTCAGCCTTCCACTGACGATCCTATGGGTGGTTGCAATTACCAACGCCTTTAACCTGATTGACGGATTAGACGGCTTGGCAGCGGGATCAGCTTTGTTCTCCACGCTCGTGGTGTTTACGGTAGCAGTGGTCAGTGGCGTAAGCCTGGTTTCGCTGATGGCTATCGCACTAGTGGGTGCGATTCTCGGCTTTCTGCGTTTCAATTTCAGTCCAGCGACGATCTTCCTGGGAGATTGTGGAAGCCTATTTATCGGATTCACGTTGAGTGCGCTCGCGCTGCAAGGTGCCCAGAAAGCGCCCACCATCATTGCGGTGGCAATTCCCGTAGTTTCATTTGGGCTGCCGATTCTGGAAAGTACACTTTCGGTGCTTCGCCGATACCTAAGCGGGCGCCCGGTGTTCACCGCTGACCGTGAGCATATACACCACAAGCTTTTGCAGCGAGGTTTGTCGCAACGGCAGGTGGTGATCACGCTTTACGCGGTTTCGGCGATTTTTGCATTGTTGAGTTTGTTTCTCCTGTGGCCGACTGAACGAACCCTGGGTTTAGTTCTCGCGGTACTTGGTACAGGCGTTTGGATTGGCGTCCAGCATCTCGGGTATCTGGAATTCGGTGAACTGAAGCGGGTAGCGCAGCGCACGATTGAGCGGCAAATCATCATTAATAATCTCGCCTGGCGCAGGGCGGCGGAGGAGCTCAAGGTCACATCGGATTACGCCCAGGTGTGTCGCGTTCTGATGGCAGCGCTGACAAACAACGACTTCGACGCTTTTGATCTGCAGTTATATGTTGCTGGCAGCGATCTGCCGCAAATGCGTGGCTTAGAGCTAATCTCCCCGTGGGGAGCCGAGCCGTATCTGCGATGGACAAATCCGATTACATACTCTGAAGCGAGTCTTGCCGGCAGGTGCAGCTTGAGGATCGATCTGGTCAGCAGCCGAGGTCGCCATTGTGGTTCGATGACTGTGTATCGGCAAGATAGTTCCCGCGAAGTGCAACTCGATCTCAATTTACTTATTTGCAGTTTTCCCCAGGTTCTTGCCGACGCGCTGGAACGATGCGCGGAGCGCAGCGAAGTCGTTTCCCTGGTTGCGTCCAGCGCGGACCTGCTAACCGCCTGATTTGGGAGGGCGGCTTCATTACTTTTTCGTTACTTTGGTTTCTGCCGCTAGCCTTTCGTGCTAGTCCGATAGCACGATTGGGCGTTGATACCTTCGTGTGACATTGCTACTGTGTCTTTAAGGAAGCTCCCCCAAGATGCCGATGCTGTGATCGGGGGTGGATCATGAAGTTGTTGCATCTTTGCTATGTCGCGTTGGGCTTTGCGGTGGCCCGCTGGTTTTTCAAGCGTGAACCCATTCCGGTTTCCGACCCGGTAGCTCGCCTGCGGTGTTCTGGCCTGTTGTAAGTGTTGTCGGCAGGGGCATGCGGTACCCCGTTGCGTGTTACTTCGTCCCGCATGCCCTGGCTATCCATCTGCCTAAAGTTCTAAGACTGAGGTTTGTCCTACCTCGCTGATTTTCCTCATTCCAGCTAATTACAATTTATGGAAGAACTGTATTCAGACCTATGCGGCGTTACGCATATTTCGCGATGGTGCTGACGGGCTTGCTGCTTGCCGGGTGTGCCCATGCATTTGCCCAGGATGACTCGGTGTCGCTGGGCGATTTGGCGAGAACCTTCCGGAAGGCCAAAGAGCCTAAGCAAGAACCAGCGGCTCCGGTGGTCATCGACAATGACAATCTGTCGCAGGTCATGGATGCAGTAGAGAACCACAAGCTGAGTGCAACGCCCGTGCTGTCGTTGGACAGCAAGGAAAACCACTTTCGAATGTCTTCCCCGGATGGAACCTGCAGCTTATCTTTTAATGCTGACGCGACTTCGTTGATTACAACGCCGTATGTTGCCGAAGAACTGCCGCAGGGTGAACTGGCAAAGCTGGAAGGGCCGGCCAAAATTGATGGCGACAGATTGCAAATAACACTTTTCAATGGCACGGACTGGAATCTGAAGGAAATTACGATCGGGTTGACGATCGTACGCAAAACCGAGAAAGCTGAGTTGTATCAGAATGCGCGGCTTCTGCCCGCAATGGCGCAGGATGTACCCGGCCAGGAGTCTCCTGTTCCTGCGGAAAAGCAGTCAGACTTGACATTGCTTCTTCACCTGAAAGGAACAGCCGCGCCGCTGGCGACTACAATTTTTCGTGACACTCTGGGCGCCAGTCTTGCTTCCGATCAGGAATGGCATTGGGCGATCATAAGCGCAAAAGGAGTCCCGCCAAGCCCTGCGTCGCTGCCATCGTTTGGAATGGAGTCGGCGGCTCCGCCAGTTCCATCGGGCGATAATCCGCAACAATAGACAACCACAGAGAACACAGAGGTCACAGAGGAAATCCGAGGACGTTAATCGGCGTGCGCGCGCCGGGCGCGAACCATCTCCTTACGCACGGCAAGCCTCTCAATCAAATCTTCTCGCACTTGATAGCCGGTGCCCGGTTCATCACGCACCGTAATTGTGCCTTGGTTAGAGACCTCAACTTCCGGCTCGATGATGTCTTCCTTCCAATAGCGCTTGCTGGCGGAGACATCTCCGGGCAAGCGGAAGTTTTCGAGCGTCGAGAGCGCGATATTGTGGGCGCGTCCCACGCCCGATTCGAGCATGCC
>JAFAGX010000457.1 GCA_019237515.1 Acidobacteriaceae bacterium | reverse complement strand
GTATTTGGTACATGAACTTACCCGACGCGTCGCCGGTGAATGGACGCCCAGTGCGATTTGAGCCGTGAGCGCCGGGAGCGAGACCGAGGATCAGCACGCGAGCATTGGGATCGCCGAAGCCGGGAACGGGTTTGCCCCAATATTCGCAATCAAGGTAGGCGCGGCGCTTTTCGCGGGCGATTCGCGCGCGATATTCGACAAGCCGGGGGCAGCGGGTGCAGGCGATGAGCTCGGCATTAAGCTCGGAGAGCCATGGAGGCGTGTCATGGGCCGCCGGTCGTCGGTCGTCGGCAGGTATCTCCGGACGCTTTATCAATCTTGCTGTCGTCCTGACCATGAATTCGTCTCTATCCTGATAATGCGGCTTGCCGCTGGCGGACCACGAACAGCCAACGACGGTCTTTGCCTTTCCCCTTTTTGCCAACGACCAACGACGAACGACCCACGACGCTCTTCCCCGTTTGACGCTCATCTCCTCCTGTCTTTAAACTCAAGATTGCAATCTTGAAAGGCAATTGTGAGCCCCACAGAAACTGCCAGCACAAAGCGCGAAATTCAAATTGAAATTCCGGCTGAGGAAGTCAGCCGCGAGACCGACACCCTCATTCAAAAATATCAGAAACTGGCGAGATTGCCGGGATTCCGGCGCGGTCACATCCCTGCATCAATCATCCGGCAACGGTTCGGCGAGGACATTAAGACCGAAGTCGTCGATGCCCTGGTTCCACGGTATTTCCGACGGGAAACCGACAAGCAGGGGTTAATTCCAGTTTCCCAGCCCAGAGTCACTGATCTGCATATCCATGAGGGCGAACCGCTGCGCTTCAAGGCCAGTTTTGATGTCCTGCCGGAAATCAAGGTTGAAGGCTATAAGGAACTGCGGGCCGACAAACCCGCAATCGTTGTAAGCGACGAGGAAGTGGAAGAAGCGCTCAAGAATCTGCAGGAGCAGCACGCGACTTTCACAACCGTCGAAGGCAGTACGTTAGCCGAGGGCGATTTTGCCCAGGTTTCACTCGACGGCACGCCGAAAGACGGCGAAGGCAAGCCGGTCCACATGGACGAAATTCTGGTGGAGATTGGCGGCAAAAACACCATGGCCGAGTTCAGTGAAAACTTGCGTGGTGCGTCGGCGGGAGATGAGAGAACTTTCGACGTCGTATATCCCGAGGACTTTTCCGACAAAAGGTTGGCGGGAAAAACACTGACATACAGGGTCAAGGTACAGGCGATCAAGCAGAAGAGTTTACCGGAGTTGAATGGAGAGTTCGCGAAGCAGCTTGGGGAATTTGCCGATCTCGATGAGGTTCGGAAACGGATTCGCGAAGGTATGGAAGCCGAGCGCAAGCACGATGCCGAGCGAGATGCGAAAGACAAGCTGGTTGCAGAACTGATCCGGCGAAACGACTTTGAAGTGCCGGAGGGATTAGTTGACCGGCAGATCGATTTACGTCTGGAACGTGGATTGCGGGCTCTCGCCGCTCAGGGCATGAAGGCGGAAGATATTAAAAAAATGGATTTGAACCGGCTGCGGGCAGGGCAAAGAGATCAGGCAGTGCAGGAAGTGAAGGCTTCTCTGTTGCTGGATAAGGTCGCGGAGCAGGAGAATATTCAGGTCAGCGACGCCGAAATTGATGGCGAAGTGGAAATGCTTGCAAAGCAATCAAAACAGACGCCGGAAGCGATCCGCACTCGATTGACACGTGATGGAGCGCTGGATAGAATCCGGAGTAGAATGCGCAACGAAAAGACCCTCGATTTTCTGTATCATCAGACGTAGTTGGCCGCTTCCGATCCCATCCAAATAAAGCTGGCCGGGGCAGAAGTGTGAAAGCGGGAAGGAGCACAGATGCTGGTACCGATGGTCATTGAGCAGACCGGGCGCGGGGAACGGGCCTATGATATTTATTCCCGGCTGTTGCGGGACAATATCATTTTCATTGGCACCCCCATTGACGACAACATCGCCAACCTGGTAATCGCGCAGATGCTGTTTCTGGCGCAGGAAGATCCCGAGAAGGACATCCAGCTTTACATCAATTCGCCGGGAGGCTCCATCACGGCCGGAATGGCGATCTACGACACCATGCAGTATGTCAAAAATGACGTCACGACCATCTGCATCGGTCAAGCCGCCAGCATGGCTGCCTTGTTACTTTCGGCAGGGGAGGCCAAAAAACGATTGGCCCTGCCCAATTCGCGCATTTTAATCCACCAACCCTCGATGGGAGGCCTCTCTGGACAGGCTACCGATATTGACATTCACGCCCGGGAAATCCTGCGGATGCGCGAAATTACGAACCAGTTACTTGCGAAACATAGCGGACAGAAGCTGGATAAGGTAGAAAAGGATGTAGAGCGGGACTTCATCATGAACGCTCAGCAGGCTAAGGAATACGGAATCATCGACGATATCATATACAAGACGAGAGAAAAGGTATGATCGGCGTTTCGCCGATCGCATTCAGGAAGTCTCGGCGTCAACGATCTCTCCCGCACCCTCTGGGGCCAACGGATGTCGCAGCCGGGAGGTAAGGCATAGAAGGAGAAAAGCCGAGTGAAAAATCGAAGTGGGACTGAAGAGATTTTACGCTGCTCGTTCTGTCATAAATCGCAGGACGCGGTTGCTAAGTTGATCTCGTCGCCCAGCGACTACCCGCGAGCCTACATCTGCGACGAATGTGTTGCGGTCTGCAATTCAATCCTGGAAGATGACCGCGCTGCGACCCCTCCGGCAAGTGCTCCAAATACCCTGCCCAAGCCGCAAGAAGTGAAGACGTTCCTCGATGAATATGTGATCGGGCAGGAACAAACCAAGAAGAAGCTCGCGGTCGCTGTCTATAACCATTACAAACGGATCTACATGAACCGCCAGCGAACCAGCGACGGCATCGAATTGACCAAATCGAACATCATGCTGATTGGTCCGACGGGCACCGGCAAGACACTGCTGGCGCAGACGCTCGCCCGAATGCTCGATGTACCTTTCGCGATCGTTGATGCCACCACGCTGACGGAAGCCGGGTATGTTGGAGAAGATGTAGAGAACATTATTCTAAAGCTGTTGCAGGCTGCCGATGGCGATGTGGGCAGAGCGCAAACCGGGATCATCTACATCGATGAGGTTGACAAGATCGGGCGCAAGGATGAGAACCCTTCGATTACACGAGATGTTTCCGGAGAAGGCGTTCAGCAGGCACTGCTCAAGATTCTGGAGGGAACTATCGCTAATGTTCCCCCCCAGGGTGGCCGCAAGCATCCCCATCAGGAATTCACGCCTGTCGACACCACCAATATCCTGTTTATTTGCGGCGGAGCATTCGTAGGACTAGAGAAGATCATCGGCCGGCGAGCGGGCAAAAAGTCTCTGGGATTTAAGGCCGGAGAAGAACCAGAGACCGACGCAGCCCCTCAGGCGAAGCGAAATTTTGAGCTACTCAGCGACGTGCAGCCCGAGGACCTCATCAAATTTGGATTGATTCCCGAGTTTGTTGGTCGTTTGCCGGTGGTCGGAGTGCTGGAAGATCTGGACGAGTTCGCCTTGATTGAAATCCTGACCCGGCCAAAGAACGCTATCGTCAAGCAATACCAGCGTTTATTTGAATTCGAGAACGTACGCCTGAAGTTCAGCGATGAGGCCCTCCGTGCTGTGGCACGGCAGGCAATGGCCCGTAAGGTGGGGGCGCGCGGCCTGCGCATGATCCTGGAAGAATTGATGCTCGAACTGATGTATAACCTGCCAAGCCAGAAAAAAGTCAAAGAATTTGAAGTTACGCGAGAAATGGTTGAAAAACGCAGTGCTTCTCTGGCTATGATGGAGAAGGCAGGATAGCTTCTGGCACCTGGCGACTAGCTGTTAGCTTTAACGGCCACCTTGCGGGACACGTAAGCTAAATGCTAGACGCTAGGAGCTGCTCTTGGAGACCCAGTGACTTCTACCAAAGAAAAATTTGAAACCCGAAAGTTGCCCATGATGCCGATCCGGGACGTGGTCATCTTCCCTTACATGATGACCCCGTTCGTGGTTGGCCGGGAGTCCAGTGTGCGTGCACTGGAAGAAGCGCTGGCCGCCGACAAGAAGATCTTTCTCGCGACCCAGCACGACGCGGGGGTGGATGAACCCAAGCCGAACGAGATCTATCAGGTCGGCACGGTCGTGAATATCGTCCAGAGTCTCAAACTCCCGGACGGCAACATCAAAGTTCTGGTAGAAGGCATCGAGCGCGGCAAAATCCTTCAGGTCACCGAGACGGAAGGTTTCATGCAGGCGAGTATCCGGCTTGCCCGCTACGCGAGCGAAACCAATCCGCAAATCGAAACCGGAATGCAACGCGTTACCTCGCTGTTTGAGCAGTATGTGAAGCTCTGCCAATCGTTGAACTACGAGACGATGATTGCCGCGGTCCGCATGGAAGACCCGGCCAAACTGACTGACACGATTGCTGCCAACCTGCAGTTGTCGATCGAAGAGAAACAGGAACTGCTGGAAATTTTCGATCCGGCGGAGCGGCTAACGAGAATCGGCGATGTTCTGGATATTGAAATCGAGAAGTTGAACATGGACCGCACCATCCAGTCGCGGGTCAAGCGGCAGATGGAGCGGGCGCAAAAAGAGTATTACCTGAACGAGAAAATCAAGGCCATTCAGAAGGAACTCGGGCGCGGCGAAAAGAGTGAGTTCGACGAACTGAAGAAAAAGATCGAAGCCTCTGGCATGCCTAATGAGGTTCGCGAGAAAGCCATCCAAGAATTGAAGAAGCTTGAGGCTATGCCGCCCATGTCGGCGGAATCGACGGTTTCACGGAACTACCTCGATTGGCTCTTGGCTGTGCCCTGGAAGAAGCGTTCAAAAGAGATTCGTAATCTCACTCGCGCTGAGAAGGTCCTAAATGAGGATCATTACGGTCTGGAAAAAATCAAAGAGCGCATCCTGGAGTTTCTGGCGGTTCGCCAGCTGGTCAAGAATCCCAAAGGTTCGATTCTTTGCTTTGTGGGACCTCCCGGAGTCGGCAAAACCTCACTAGGGATGTCTATCGCGAAAGCTACCGGCCGGAAATTCGTCAGGATGTCATTGGGCGGAGTACGGGATGAGGCGGAAATCCGCGGCCATCGCCGTACGTATATTGGCGCTTTGCCGGGGCAAATCATTCAAATGATGAAAAAAGCGGGTACCAAGAATCCCGTTTTTATGCTGGATGAAGTGGACAAGATGTCCATGGATTTCCGCGGCGATCCCTCCGCAGCGCTGCTGGAAGGTCTCGATCCCGAACAGAACTTCATGTTTGTGGATCATTATCTCGATGTTGAGTACGACCTATCTCAAGTTTTCTTTATTGCCACCGCGAACGTGATGCATACCATTCCACCTGCTTTGCAGGACCGCATGGAGGTGTTGCGGCTGCACGGCTATACGGAGCAGGAGAAGATCGAGATTGCCAAGCAGTTCCTTGTAAAAAAGCAAATGGCACAGGCCGGACTGACAGAAAAGAACCTGAAATTTACCGCTGAAGCCATCACGGCCACCATCCGCTCCTACACGCGAGAGGCCGGAGTCCGCAATCTGGAACGTGAAATCGGAAATGTTTGCCGAAAAGTAGCGCGCAAGGTTGTTAAAGAAGGCGAAAATTACAGCATCGTTATCACGGCTGAGAATGTGAATGATTTCCTGGGAGTCATTAAATTCCGGGATACGCTGGCCCACGAGAAGAGTGAAGTTGGATTGGTTACGGGATTAGCGTGGACTGAGGTCGGAGGTTCCATTCTCAGCACCGAAGCCACAGTGGTCGATGGCAAGGGAAAATTAACTCTTACCGGAAAACTGGGTGATGTGATGCAGGAGTCGGCGCAAGCCGCGATGTCATACGTGCGCTCCCGTGCGCAACGGTTGGGTTTGCCTCGCGATTTCTATCGCAATATGGATATCCACGTGCACGTCCCCGAAGGCGCGATCCCCAAAGACGGCCCCTCGGCGGGCATCACGATTGCGACTGCGATTGCCAGTGCTCTGAGCAAGATTCCGGTTCGGCGTGATCTCGCCATGACTGGAGAGATCACGTTGCGTGGCAAAGTGCTCCCGATCGGTGGCTTAAAGGAGAAGCTGCTTGCGGCCCATCGTGCCGGTTTGTTCGAAGCTATTCTTCCTCAGGAAAACGAAAAAGACTTGGCGGAAGTCCCAGACAATCTCCGGAGCGAAATGAAGCTGCATTTCGTGGATACCATGGATCAAGTGCTGGCGCTCGCTTTGGAGCAGCCATTGCCGAAGCCCATGGCAGAAGTAGAACCGGAGGCTACCCAGCCTATAGCACCCCTGCCATCGGCTCCAACCGAGGGTCCTGCGGCACACCAATAGAGATCCAGATTCATAACTCGGCGCTCAACCGGACGTTTACAATAGCGGTTATATGGAGCCCGAGCCGCAGACCCAATCTCGCGTTTCTGTGAAAGGAACGGCTGGGCTGGTCATTGCAATCGCAGTCATAGCAGTTCTTTTGATCGCTTTCCCTGCATACCGCTGGTTTTTTGCCATCAGCGTAGGCATCGGATTGGGAGTGGCGCTAGTGCTGTTTATCTGGCACAAACTCCGGCCAATCCGAGAGGAAGATGTCGAGAACAAAAGGCCGCTGGGCTTGAATTGAGCAGTTCCTATTTCGGAATCTGTATGCTTCCGGTGATGGACTTTCTGCATCTGAGCGAACGCATCATATGCGTGTCCTGTCGCGATTTTTGATGGCAGCAACCGATCCCAGCCACTTTCCGGTTGCGGTCTTGCCGGAAGTTGCATTCCTGGGACGATCTAACGTTGGGAAGTCGAGCGTCATCAATGCATTGGTCGGAAAAAAGTTGGCGAAGACGAGTTCGATTCCGGGGCGAACACGTAGCATCAACTTCTACGAGCTTCGCTGGGCCGGCAAGCCGCAGCCCGAACTGATCTTTAGCGACCTGCCAGGTTATGGCTACGCTCAGCTCTCCCGTGAGGTCTCCAGCCGTTGGCCGGAGTTCATTGAACCTTATTTGCGTGACCGGCGTACTCTCGCTCTATGTCTTGCGCTGGTAGATCTGAATGTTCCTCCACAAGAGAGCGACAATCAGCTGTTACGATTTCTGTCCGACGTGGGCCGGCCATTCCAGGTTCTCGGCACTAAGAGCGATCGCCTTTCGGGAAATCAGCTGAGCAGTGCTCTGCACACCCTGAGACGAGAGTTTCCGCAAACAAAAATCGTTCCTTTTTCCGCCAAGACCGGCGCTGGGCGTGAAGAGTTGTGGCGCGAGATTCGGGATGCTGCCCAGGGTCAGCGAGCCCTGCGGGAGTTCACGCGCTTTGGGGCACCTGTCCAATAACTCGTTCCAAATCTCAAGTCATACGTTCAGAGCTTCCGGTATATTAACGACGATGGCAATTTATCTAATCACAGGCATTGCAGGATTCGTCGGATCATCCCTGGCTCGAGCTATTCTGACGCGAGGTGAGCAGGTGCGCGGAATTGATAACTTTGCTACGGGAAGACGGGAGAACCTCACTGAGATTCTGCCAAACATTGATCTTCACGAAGCTGACTTGCTTGACATGAGTGCTGCGCAGCGGGCCTGTCGCGGCGTGGATTACGTGCTGCACGAAGCGGCTATCCCATCCGTTCCTCGATCGGTGAAAGACCCGCTGGAAAGTAATCGCGCGAACGTCGATGCTACGGTCAATCTGCTGATCGCCGCCCGTGACGCTAAGGTCAAACGAGTGGTGTATGCAGCATCCTCGTCGGCGTACGGCGACACTCCGACCTTGCCGAAACGGGAAGACATGCTACCCAGCCCGATTTCTCCATATGCGGTTGCAAAATTGGCGGGTGAGAATTACATGCGTTCTTTCTGGAGATGTTATGGGCTGGAAACCGTTTCGCTGCGCTACTTCAATGTTTTCGGTCCGCGCCAGGATCCGACTTCGCCTTATTCAGGAGTACTCGCCAAGTTCACCACCCTCATGCTTCGAGGGGAACAGCCGACGATCTTCGGCGATGGACAACAAAGCCGAGACTTTACGTATGTAGACAACGTAGTGAATGCTAATCTTCTGGCCTGTAGTGCGGCAGCGACAGAAGCAGCTGGCCAGGTTTTCAACGTCGCCACTGGCGTGCGCTTTGATCTAAATGAGACTTTCCGCCTGCTCAAGAAGCTGACCGGGTATTCTGGCGAAGTGAAATACGGCCCGGAGCGCGCGGGAGATGTGAAGCATTCGCTCGCCGACCTTTCGTCGGCGAAGAAACACCTCGGGTATGAACCATCGGTCAATTTCGAAGAGGGGTTGCGACGTACCATCGATTGGTATCGAGCTCAAAGTAAGAGCGCGACTGCGCCGTAACGGCGAGACTATTGCCGGAAAAGGCTCGCTCCATCGTCTGTTATTACCTTCGTGATCTATAGCTTCCCAGCCCTGCACACTAGAGTGACAGTGTGACGCTCTCATCGATGTTAGTGTCCCGGGATTGGCCGGAAGTCAGCGTTTTGGAATGTATCCTCGGCGGCTTACATGTCCGAGTGGATGTGGAAACGGAGTTGGACCAAGCCGCAGCGAAGCTAGCCAAGTCGAAAATCGATGCCCTGATTGTCGATTGCGATCTGGATGGATCTACAAAATTTCTGCGGGCAATTAAGCAAGCTGCCAACACTGTCCCGCTGCTCATCATAGGTAGTGCGAGACGCAAGGAACTCAAATCGAGCAAGGCGAACTTTGTTTTCAGAAAACCCATTTCGGTCGAACAAGCAGTCCGTAAACTGTCTGCGGCGCGAAATCTTATCTTGCGCGGCAGGCTGCTTTACCATCGCCAGCCGCTGAATCTCCAGGCCTCTGTCACGTTTGGTGGTACGAAACCCATCGATGTCCGCCTTCTAAACCTTAGCGCCGGAGGAATGGCCATAAGTACGCAGGGCGCAATCGGCGCGCTTGGGCCGGTGCGCGTGCGCGTTTCCTTGCCAGAAGCGAATTTAAAACTCGGCGCAAAAGGGGAGATTGTCTGGAGCAAGCAGCAAAGCGCTGGCATCCGCTTCTTACACATGACAGCCCAGAATAGTCGAAACCTGCAGCTGTGGTTGGCTAAGCAGTGCCTGGCGGAGTAACGGCAAACGCCCTTATCGAAAGCGAACTACTTCTCGTTCTGTTGGCGCGAAGCTGCACAATTCAGCACTAGCTAACTGCGCCAGACGCGCACCAGGTGTAACTCCGAGCCAGACGGCGAATACTGTCCAATAAACGAGCGCGAAAACCGCAGCAACACCCAAAATAAAAACCAGAGTGATGGGCCAGGACGGCAGGGTATCAGTAAGAAACAAGGCCAAGAGGCTGAACAATAACACTGCGCATAACAGTGCGGTCCCATCGACAATTCGAGAAAATTGAAGTGCGCGAACATTGAACCAAAACAGTTGGACGCTTCCAGCCTGCGGACTGCCGGAAGAGAGGTCAGCATCCAACTGAATTGCAGGCCGGGGAGCGGGGGAGAAGAGCAATTCGGATGCATGATCGCCCGCAACTCGATGGGCCTCGGAAAGGATCTGCGTGAAAAGCCACTCTTTCAGCATTCGCTCCGAGCGCGAACCGAGATTCACGAACAGAAGCCCTGCTTGGCCGAGCGAGTCCGACCATGCCACACGAGCATCGGCCTCAAAGCGGACGCGAGGATTTCCCAATTCGACCTGCAAGTGAACCAGTTCATTCGGCGGAAGGCGCGAGAGTACCTGCAGCGCGACGCCTCTCTCGCTGATGTCACGCAAAATTCCGCTGCTGGTGCAATCCAACTTGATGTGAGCCAGTGTACGCAGCTTATGACGATATCGGTCGCGGCGGTTATTTGCCCGCAGCTGGAGCTTAGCCGATTGGCCCATGAGGATTGGTATTATCGTCGAGATTATCCGCGGGAGGGATTGGTCAGGGTAACTTGGCTGATTCCTGCTTCAAGACGCGGTGCGATGCTCTTTGGCGGGATGGAGCTTGGCCTCGCGCCCCTGATGCCAAGCGATCAGGCGATTCAAATCGTAGCTGTAGGGGCCGTAAGCGCGGAAGGCTTCCTCATCGAAGAGCCTCTTGATACCACACCCAAGGCAGACCTGGTAGGAAAACCCTTGAGCCCGGACCGGCCAACTCATCTTGCTGTGCCAGCAGCCTCGCAGTATCACTACGCCCGCACCAGCCAAGCCCGTGGCCAACACGCCCCATGACCAGAGCCAACGACTCTTTTTTTGCTCACTCACTGCACAGAAACCGGCAAGTTATTACCGTAGTCAGAATATGACGAATCAGGGGAGTGCGCAATGGCACTCTTAAGCTACTAAGAACAAAGGTTTTGCCTTACCAAAGAGCATAGCGGCATTCAAACCTTGGTGCCTGGGGCAACTATTGTGATCACGATCGAATGACGATAAGGTTAGGGTAGGATGCGCGCCAAGGTATTCGATCCGAAGCGGTTACCCACCATTGATGAATTGACAAATTCATTCGCATCTGTAGCATGGTTTGGGCTCAGGAGTTCGCCACTACTCCGATGAGCGTGACTCCCACCAATCCGGACCTGGAATTGCTTCCCGCCGACGCATCCAGCGTCGCTTCGACTATTGCCTCGGAGACGCAGACGGATAGCTATGGCCGAAGCGCTTTGGAGGCGCTGCTGGCCTTCTCCGCCTTGCACCAGGAGGTGCGCGAACGTCGTTTACAAGAACACGGCGATTCCTGGCACCTGGAACAGTTTGTTCTCGACGAAGTATTTCACCTGGTAGCAGAACGTGCTGTCGCCATTACGGGCGCGGCTGGCGTTGCGATTGCCCTGGCTGAACACAATGCCATAGTCTGCCGGGCTTCTGCCGGCATAATCGCGCCCGATCACGGGATGAGCGTCGACCTGAATTCAGGGTTTTCCGGAGCATGCCTGACATCAGGGCAGATTGTCCGCTGTGATGACACAGAAACCGATCCGCGGGTCGATGCACCCGCCTGCCGCAAATTGGGTGCTCGCTCCATGGTTGCAGTCCCGCTTTCCGCGAAGGGAAGTGTTGTTGGACTGATAGAAGGTTTCTCGTGCGAACCGTACGGGTTTGATGACAGCGACGTTCGCAGCCTTAACTTGCTTGCTGAGCTCATCTTGTCCGCGATGCGACCAGAAGAAGAGCATCAGTTTGCAGAACTTTCGCGGGACATTGTTGGGCGAAAGCACGAGACGGCAATTCCGTCTGACACATTCCCGAGCCCTGAGGTGGTACCAAGCGAGGTGGTCCGCGATAGCGATACCGTTGCTGGGATCCCACCGCCGGAAGGCATTCCGGATAGCAGACCCGGGCTTGGAATCGTGATGACCGTGATTCTTGTCGCTCTGGCGCTAGGTGCCGGACTTTGGTGGAGAATGCGGGCGTCTGATGCTAAAGCCACTAGCAATCCGAGTACAGCACCCACAACTCAGGCTGCCAAAGCTGCCCCACAGAATGCTGTTATGCCGCATCCGGAACCCACAATCGCAGAAGACCAGATTTCGGCAACACCGGCAACAGCAGCCCAGGTTGCCAACTTGCCGGAGGTGACCGGGATTCGCCATTGGTCTTCTGCAGATTCCAGTTCAGTTGTGATTGATCTGCAGGACCAGGTGCAATATGAAGCGCATCGCCTAAGCGATCCCGACCGGATTTATTTTGATCTGCACGAGACGCGCCTGCCTCCAGAACTGTTCGGAAAGAACTTTGATATCGGAGACTCCTTGATCCAGCGAGTTCGCGTGGCTCAGCCCATACCGGGCGTCACCCGAATCGTTTTAGAGACCAAGGGTGCCTCCAATTTTTCTGTAAGCCTAGAAATCAATCCATACCGTTTGGTTGTCGAACTGACGAAGATCGGTGCCAAGCCGCAAGCGAGACTCCGGTTCAACTTATTTAAACCTCTTCAGGAGAGCGCCTCTGTGCCAGCAACGCCTCGGCCGCTCGCCCCCAAGCTGCGGATTGTTCTCGATGCGGGACATGGAGGATGGGACTTGGGTACGGTTGGCCGGCGCGGTCTGATGGAGAAGGATTTGGCGTTGGATATTGTGAGCCGACTGGGTAAGCTCGTCGAGCACAGGTTGGGAGCAGAGGTCATCTTCACTCGAGCAGATGACAGCTACGTTGCCTTGGAGAAACGTACCGAAATCGCAAATCTGGCACAGGCTGATCTTTTTGTCTCGGTACATGCAAACTACAGCGACTATCCATCGGCACGCGGCGTTGAAACCTATTACAGCAATACGTATTCCTCTCTAAAAGCGCGGTCGGCCGAGGATCAACAGCCCGAGTCCGTGCCCCAAAATGTCAACTGGACGAATGTCGATATCCAGCATAAGGTCCGTGAATCACATCGACTCGCCGCGAGCGTGCAGCATGCGTTGTACTCTACATTGGCTAAGAAAAATCCGGGCCTGCCTAATCGAGGAGTGAAGCGGGCGCAGTACTTCGTCCTGGCGGGAACTACGATGCCATCGGTCTTGGCTGAAATTTCCTTCGTTAGCAGTCCGGCCGATGAGGACAATTTACAGAACGCAAGTTACCGGCAACACGTTGCCGAAGCGTTGTACGAAGGCCTTGCGCACTATGCGGAGAAAGTTGCAACCGTAAAGCTCGCCAGCGCGGGAAAACCCATTACAAACTGATCGGCCGCGTTCTGGATCAGCGCCCCCCGTTTGCGGTCTGGATCTCCTCTACATCTACCCAGTTCGTAGGATACGAACCTGTGTAACAGGCGCTGCAATACGTGATGCCTTGACCGTCCCCACAGGCTTTCTTAAGGCCATCCAGTGAAAGGTACGCCAGCGAGTCGGCGCCGATGAAGTCGCGGATCTCATGGATCGTTTTGTTAGCGGCGATCAATTCACCCTTCGAGGGAGTGTCCACGCCATAGAAGCAGGGAGAGATCGTTGGCGGACACGAAATTCGCATATGAACTTCCTTCGCACCGGCACTACGGATCATGCGAACGATTTTGCGGCTGGTCGTGCCACGAACGATAGAATCATCGATTAAAACAATTCGCCTGCCCTCTAACAAACTGCGCACAGGGTTTAACTTCAGTTTGACGCCGAAATCACGAACGCTCTGGCGAGGTTCAATGAAGGTACGACCAATGTAGTGATTGCGGATGAGTCCGAAGCGAAACGGGATGCCACTTTCGGCTGCATAGCCCATCGCAGCAGTTACACCGGAATCGGGAACCGGCACGACAATGTCTGCATCCGCTGGGGCTTCACGCGCGAGTTGGCGGCCCAGTTCTTCTCGGCTGTCCTGCACCGCGCGACCAAAAACTATGCTGTCCGGGCGGGAGAAGTAAACGTGTTCGAAAATGCAGCTCGATTGCGGCTGGGCTGCAGAATAGAAGCGAGAGGTC
>JAFAGX010000420.1 GCA_019237515.1 Acidobacteriaceae bacterium | reverse complement strand
AGCTGGCCGTGCTAGGGGTCTCGGAGGTAGTAAAAGTGGACACTACCCCGCCGCTGCTCAACACGACCGATGCGACGATCGCCGGCTTGGTGTCGGAAGAACAGGTCCAGAACCTGCCCCTTAACGGCAGAAGCATTGTAGGACTTGTCTTCATGCAGCCTGGCATAGTGGCCGACACTGGTGGAATGGGGTGGATGCCCGGCCAGGGGGCGGGAGGACAATGGATCGCTAATGGCAATCGCGGGGAGACGATGGTCGGAACTTTGGATAATGCCGACGTCAGCGATGCGGAGACGGGCACGACCCAGTTTCAGAACTTCAACCTCGACGCCATTGCCGAATTCAAGGTCCTGCAGAACAATTACTCCGCCGAATATGGGCAGGGCGGCGGCACCATCACCCAACTCGTCAGTAAGACCGGCACCAACCAGTTTCATGGCAGCGCGTTTGAGTTCTTGCGCAACAGCGCTTTCGACGCGAGAAATTACTTCTCTACCTCTGCCCCGGGTTTCCCGGCCGTGCCGCCTTTCAAGAGAAATGAATTCGGCGCGACATTTGGTGGCCCTATCCGGAAAGAAAAGACATTCTTCTTTGTCGAATATGCCGGCCTCCGGCAGAGACGGGGCGAGCCGAACGTCGTTCAAGTCCCTACCGGCGACGAAAGAAAAGGCATCGTCCCGTATAACTACTACGACCCGACGACTCAGACCAACACACTGCACACGTTCCAGGTGCCCGTGAATTCCGTGGCCAGCGCGATCATTAATAAATATCCGCTGCCGAATCTGTCGACCGGACCGAATTCCGGGCCTAACGCGTTTTACTACGAGTTCTCACAGCCGACCAATGACGACCAATGGTCCGCGCGCATCGATCAGCACTTTGCCAAGGACACCATCTTTGTGCGCGCGTCTTACCAAAACAACATCGCCAAAGACACGGATTCCTGGGCTGCAGAGTTGAATGGCGGAAACTTCTCAGCGAGTAATCTCGGCGAGGCGCGCAATTACGTTATCAGCGATACGCACATTTTCTCGCCCACTCTGCTCAATGACTTCACTTTCACTCTGAACCGGGGTATCGAAGGGGTGCCGGAGGTTCCCGGGGAAACAAACACTACCAACACCGGGTTCGGGGACGGCACTCTTCAGGGCTGGGGGCCAGACACGTTCTACGTGAAGTATGTCGTTACCGTTTTCGATTACAAAGACGACTTCACCTGGACCAAGGGGCGCCACTCCTTCCACTTCGGCGGGCAATTTCGCCGGGCGTGGGACAACGGCACGGGTGTGACTTCGATCGGCCAAAGCGGGCAATATATCTTCGCTCCCAACACGCCGCTCGCCGCGGCAATCACTTCGAACGATGGAAGCAATATCACCCTGCCCGTGGGTTACGTCCCCCCTTCCGTCCCACCTAGTCAGTCAGTGCAACCGACCCCTACCCCCAGCCTTTTCGTCATGTTGGAGGGTGATACCCAAGCGCCATCGCACTATATCCGCGCTACGGCGGCGGTACCCGGCTACGGCCCGCCCGGAGGCGGTAACAACTGGTGGTACCTGCGCCGTTGGACGTCCGCCCTCTACGCTCAGGACAACATCACACTCAATCGCAGACTCACGGTAAACCTCGGCCTGCGCTATGAATACGCTTCCGTTCCATGGGAACTCAAGAATCGCATGGCGCGGCCGGCCGACTCTGGCCCGCTTTATGGCGATTTTGTCGTAAACACCCAGCCTCTGTGGCAGCCGGACTACGTTAAGGGAGATTTCGCCCCTCGCTTTGGAATGGCGTTTAACTTGGGAAGGAACACGGTCGTGCGAGGCGGGTTCGCGCTGTTCACCAACATGATGCCTACGGTTTATCCGGATCAGGCTTTGGTGAATTTCCCCATTGCTCCGCTCAATACTATATCCGGTGGGCCGTATACTCTGACCGCACAGCCCGTCAGCCTCCCATATTTGACCAACCTTGCGGGGACAACGCAGTACAGTAATTCAAAAACCGTCCCGGTCAATACCCCGGTGCAGATTGCGCCGTACGCCGCCATCCTCGGCCCGCTGAACGGGGATTACCCCTCGAGTAAGCTGACCAATGGGTACACGATCAGCGGGAATGTCACACTGGAACACCAATTTGCCGGGGGAATTGCCGGCCAGGCCGCCTACGTCCTCAATAACGGGGTAGACCTTTACAACTCGAACTATCCGAATGCCTACAGCGGCGCTCTACCGCAGTTCACTCCCTTCACACAAATCACGCCGGGCATTGGCGAGCTTGAGATGATCACGAATAACGCCCACTCCACCTACAACGCCCTTCAACTGCAGGCGCGCAAGATTTCAGCCACCCATGGCCTCCAGTTCCAGGCCAATTACACCTGGTCGAAAAACCTTACGGATGCGGACGCTGTATGGAGTTCCGGGGGATCGAACGGTGGAATCGTCCCGAACAATCCCCAATGCGTGTCGTGCGAGCGGGGGCTCTCCAGCTATAGCATCGGCCAGCGGTTTGTTGGCAACTTCGAGTACAACCTTCCCTTCGCACACTTCTCGCGCGTCCCCCGCAGGCTGACGCAAGGCTGGAAGGCAATGGGCATCTTTTCGGCCCAGTCGGGAAATCCATTCACAGTCGTCGACTTCGTCACCACGGAGTACGGCGTTGATGTTGTGGAAGGTATCACGGGTGCCCGGCCAAACCTGCTCCAGAAGCCAACGTACGCTCGCAAACAGTTACCCGGAGGGGCTTATCAATTTTTCTCCGATGCAGTGATTGGACTAACTCCCGGGGTGCCGATCGGACAGCAGGGTAATATTCCCTGGGGGCAGGGGACTGGCTTCTTCGGTATACCACCAGCAGCCTCCCCCAGTACCTCACTGGTGATCCCGGGAAACTTGGGGCGCAATACCTTCATCGGCCCCGCGTGGTGGAATTTTGATGCTTCGCTGATCAAGGATACGCAGATCACTGAGCGGACGGCTCTGCAGTTCCGCGCGGAGTTCTTCAACGTGATGAACCACACCACCTTTGGTACACCGAATGGGGGGTTGGGGAGTACTAACTTCGGACTTTCCACTTACACGGCGACAACAGAGCGGCAGATACAGTTGGGGCTGCGCCTGACCTTCTGAGGCTATTTAACGTACGTGCTCACGGGCAGTACGGAGGTTGAAGGAGAGCGAATTAGGCAAGCTTCTTCGTCCGGGGAAGAATCACGACAGCACACGTCATGTTGTAACGACCTTCTGATCGAATAACGACAGATTGTCCGTCGTAGGCTTAGCTTCCTCGCCCTTGGCATCTGATGGCTTGTCGTCTGCCTTCGGTGGCACCGTCTTGGACTTCGAGCGTGCCTTGTCCCTCTCCTCAATGGCTTTGACGGCTTCGGCAATTTGCTTTTTCGCTTCGTCTACCGACCGCTGTAGTGCCAGGTGAGAATCGACGAAAGCTTTCATCTGCTGCGCTAGTTCAGCGTCGATTTCTTCTGGCGTCCCGGTCAAACTTAGGGGCGTGGTCAAGGCATGAATGGCAGATTCGGGAACTTGGGCAATCTTGTCTTTGTTGGCATACCCGATCTTCTCGTTCGCCTTGCTGTCTTTCGTCAAGGCTTGGGGAACGACATTCACCCGGATTCGGCCTTCGCTGAGAGCCGCCACAGTGATGGTCAGTGGCCGGTTCTCGATTAACGGCATGAGTTCGATGAACATGGAATCTCCTCGCTTTTTCCGCTATTTGGTGGGGATGGAAATCTGTCGTTGAGCTATGGGGTGAGACCAAACAACGAAGGCTGCTCGGGAATGACGGCCCGCTGACGTCTACGGGAGCGCAGCGCTTCCGGCCTTTGTCCAAACACGAGAACTTGATCAGTGCTGATCGCATCCTCAATCAAGCGAGCCGGTTCAGACTCCAGCGTGAGTGTACTCGGCCCGTGGACAACTTCGCTGGGCAACTGTGGGAGGTTCGAAGCGGCCGGAAACAGCTTCTGATGTTCACGAGTCAGGGCGCGCCACACATTGTCGGCGGTCTCTCCGATTCCGTTCTTCTCCACCAGTTCTCGCGCCATGGCCGAGAGCATGTCATCGTCTTCGTCCATGGTTTGCAGGCCCTCTCCCGCAAACTTGCCTTCCATCGTCAGGGCTACCAGAAGCTTCTTGCCCATCAGCCGCAGACATGCTGCCTGCAGCGTCTGGTCGTAGCACATGAATTTGACACGCACGGGCTGTCTCTGCCCGATCCGCCAAGACCGGCGGCTGGCTTGCCGCAGCGTATGCAAGGAATAGCCGGACTCGGCGAAGATGATCGTCGGGAAGTCCCACAAGTCAAGGCCCGTTTCAACGATTCTGGGATGGGTGATCACCACCTGCACACCCTGTTTCACCTGCTTTGCATACCAGGCTTCCCGCTTCGAGGTGTCAACACTGGCGCGCAAAACTGCCGTCCGAATTCCTTCGCGCGAAAGGATCCGTTCCAGCCGCGCCGGGACATCATGCTTTTGCGTGTAAACCACGAATACCTGGACTCGTCTCCCCTCAGCTAATTCCGTTTTGATCTCGTCGATCAGTCTGCGTTCCTTGGGACAAATCTCATCCTCCGGCAAATCGGTGGTCCCTGCGATCACGAACTTTACATTCCGTCCCAGCTCAGGATCGAATTCGGTGCCGTACAAGGTTCCTAATCCGTAAGGATGGTCGGGATAAAGCAACAGCGTGTTCAGCATGGTGCTCAACACCGAACGATTGCCCCGGCGCTTCTTCAGTGCCTCGCGGATTTCTTCCTCTAATGCTTCGTAAGCCGCGAGGAGTGGACCGTCCATCGGCACAGAGAGCAATGTTTCCTCATACGGAGGAAGTTCCGAGGAGATGTCTTCGAGGAATACAAACGCGCAGAGCTGCATCAGGTGCTGGCCAAACAGCAGCGGGGAGGCGCCTGGTTTTCTTCGTACCGTTTTGGTGGCTTTTGCTTTCGAGCAGGCGTTATCCTCCGATTCAATGCGGGTGATGGTTTCAAGCACGCCGTAGTCTTGGGTGAAGGCGCTTCTTCCTGTGGTCCCGAACTCGTAGCCGGCTTCTTTCATCTTGCGGGGTTCGAGACGAAACAGCGTGTTGTACACGTCGTCGGCGTAACCGCCCAACAGGGTCCCCGTTAACCCGACAATTCGTCCGGCACAAGACGCGAGCGTTCCTAAAGCATTGCCCTGTGCGGTATCGCCCGCAAGCTGGTGGACCTCGTCACAGATCGCATAGTCAAACCAGCCGTCACTGAGATACCGCCCAATGAATTCGATCGGCGCCATGCGGTGCAACTTCGTTGGGTCAGCTTGCCAGAGTGCACTATGAAAAGCTCGGCAGGACTTGCCATCGCGGGTTTCAATCGTCTCCGACAGCTTGATCTTGTCGAAATCGTCCTGGGTCAGCCGCCGGTCATCGATCACGATGGGCTGGCCAGTATCGGAGTTGACCGCACAGCCTAAGTTCGGTCCAGAGCCGGGAATTCGATAAGCATGTCGCCAGAAATAGCCCAGCTTGGCGCGCTCTCGCCCCACGATGAACAAGGCCGGTCTTCGACACAGAGAAAGCCAGCGCTTCCGCGAACTCGCATATTGCTTTCGGAGGCGCAGGTCGCTGAGTGTCGTCTGCAAGCCTTCGCGGACAATCGTGCCACCCTTCAGGCGCACCTCATTGATCCCATGCGGCGACTTCGTGTCACCGCCGTTCCGCATGTCATCAATCAGGAACACACGAATTCCGGGAATGGTAAGGAACGCCTCCCGTGCCCACTTCTGGACAAGATGCGGAGGGACCATGGCGATTGCGGTGTACGGCCGACCTTCGCTTGACACGTGCATCGCCCCCAGGGAAATCAGGGTCTTTCCGGCACCACACTCCGCGATGACCAATGCCGTTGGGGCAATCTCCCAGCGCTTCACAATCCCCATGACGGCGACCGACTGGGCCGGAAATGGTGTTCGCAGCAGCGTAGCCAAACGCGGTGAAACCGGATCGCTGAACTGGTGAAGCGCTGGATAGCGTTCGAGAATACGCTCACCCAGATCCGCCGCGAACAGGCGCATATATGTGAAGATGCTGTTTATGTTGTCTTCCCCCATGAGTACCTCGTTTGGAAAGGACTTTGAGGCGTGCAACGCCACATAAATAAAGGAGGGGACGCCAGTTCAGGCATCCCCTAAAGTAAGCTGCGGAGAACAGATGGCTCAGAGCTTGCGCAAGAACTCCATGAGGGTTGGATCGTCTCGCCACTTTTTCTTAACCCTGCGATGGCCACCTCCTGGATCGCAGGCGGCCAAGGCTTTCGCTTTCGAAGCCAGATCGGTTTCCGCATAGATATTGGTGGTATCAAGCGAGACGTGACCCAGCCAGGCTCTGATTGTGTTCAGATCAACGCCGGCACGAAGCAAGTGAGTGGCCGTCGTGTGGCGAATCGTGTGCGGACTAATTCGCTTGGTTTTAAGAGACGGGATGCTTTTCGCCGCAGCGTCCGCATGACGGGTCACGAGCGCGTGAATCCCAAAGCGCGTCATGGCCTCGCCGTATCGGTTGAGAAACAGCGGACTGGCGGTATCGCGACTCCGGATCAGCGGCTGGAGTTCCGTCATCGTTTTTTTCCAGAGCGGGCAAAAGCGAATCTTCCTGCCTTTACCCCGGATCTTCACAGAACCGGATCCCGATGAGTCCCAAGTTAGGTCCTCGATCGCAACTCGAACCGCTTCCGTG
>JAFAGX010000563.1 GCA_019237515.1 Acidobacteriaceae bacterium | reverse complement strand
ACTCGCAATTGGGCGCGCAGAAAGCGTGCTGTCCAGGGCCGGAGAGCCTAATCTCAATACGGACGCTACCCCGAGCGCGACCGGAACCAACGTAAAGCGGATTCCGCTCACTCCAATCCGCGAGCGCAACGTAAGTGCAATCGCAAGCGCCACAATAGCCGCGAATGCAAATGAAACCGCCGATGCCCTTCCCCATGGCAAACGATGCTGCAGCACAAGATATTGAATCATCAACGCAGGCACGATCGGAGCGGCAGCCACAATCGAATGCAAAATCACAGCAAGAAGCGAAAACCCTGATTCGTTCGAGAACTGCCGTCGGAGATATTCAGCCGCTAGTAATGCTCCCGCTGGCACTGCGGGAAGAATGTATCCGGGCAACTTCGATTGCGAAGCAGAGAAGAATACGACCGGCACAAACAACCAGACCAGCAGGAAACAACTTAAATCGTGCTCGGAGCTTCGCCGATCTGCCCACCAGGCCCGCATGCTTCTCCAGAGCGACACACACGCCAATACGGTCCACGGCACGAGACCTAACAACGTAACTGGAACGAAATACCAGAACGGCTGCCGGTGATGATAAAGATCCGTGCCAAAGCGGGCGAAGTTGTGTTCGAGAATGAATACGTGAAAGAACTGCGGATTTCTCAGCTGAACTGCGACATACCAGGGCATCGCAACGGCAACGAAGATCACGATTGCAGGAAGCCACAACGTTCGCCATAGGGCTCTGTAGTCTTTTTTTACAACTGCGAATACCCCGATGATCACTGCAGTCAGGAACGGCGCTACCGGTCCCTTGGCCAATGTCGCTAGTCCGAGAAATATTCCTGCGCCCGCCAGGTAAATCCGAGTATTCGTTTTGTACCAGGCGAACCACGCCAGCATGGCAATCGTGAACATTGCTGCCAGTGGCATATCGGTTGACGCTGCGCGGGAAAAACCAATCACTCCTGCGGTAGAAGCTGTGATCAGCGCGGCATCAAGCTCAACTCCAAAAAGAAATTTTCGGGAAAAGACATAAATCAGGACTACCATCAGCGCTGCATCCACAGCCGAAGGCAACCGTGCCGCCCAATCGCTCACGCCAAAAATGCTGTAAGCGATCATTGCCTGCCAATAGTAAAGCGGAGGTTTTTCCAGCCAGGGCTCACCACTGAGGACAGGCGTAACCCAGTCATGCCGCGCCAGCATCTCGCGTGCGATTTGTGCGTAACGAGGCTCGTCAGCCCCGATCAGTCCAAAGTTCGAAAGTCCATAGAAGAAGAGGAAGGCGCAAAATCCCCCGAGCAGCAGCCAGTCAGTGCGGAAACTTCGGACCGGCCGTGCGCGCGTGGTGTCGGCTTGTCTTTCTTGATTGATGGTTTCTTAAAATCAGGAACAGGCAATCATTGTACGCAAGTAGAGCTCCGAAGTTGCTCCACGAGCCGCGCGACGGCAATGGACAAGGGACCATCAAGCGAGCAACCACTCGCACATTTGTGACCGCCTCCACCAAAGTGTTCTGCCACAGTTGAGACGTTAACGTGTCCTTTGCTGCGAAGACTTGCGCGCAGCCGCCCGTCCGGCAATTCGCGGAAAAATACGGCCACCTCAACATCGTGAATTGATAAGGCGTAGTTCACAAGACCTTCGCAGTCTTCTTCCTTGGCGCCGACGTGCTCCATCTGCTCCCGCGTGACCCAAATCCAGGCAAGCGAACCTTCGCGATGGAGGTTGGAGAGCGCCGCTCCCAACAGCCGCATCTTGGCCGTGGAATGTCCGAAATAGATGTTGCGAGCGCAGTGTGCTGGGTTCGCTCCTGCCAGCACCAATTCTCGCGCCAATGCAAACGTGTGTTCATTCGTTCCTTCGAACATAAAAGAGCCTGTGTCCGCTAGCACGGCCGTATAGATGCACGTAGCGATTTCCGGAGAAATGTTCACTCCTGCCTGACGCGCCAGCTGATAAATTAATTCTGCAGTGGCGACCGCCTTCGGTTCAATCCAGTTGATGTGAGCAAATGGACGGCCGCTAACGTGATGATCAATGTTGATCAGGAAGCCGCTCTCCAGTCCCTGTAATCGGGTACGCTGGATACTGTCACACTCCAGAAGAATGGCGGCTTCGTATTTGCCGTTGACCCGCTCGGCGGTGATCACCGCGTTTGCGAATGGTAATTGCTGGTAGATTCGCGGAACTCCGTCATGCAACACAACTTCCGCTTCTTTGCCCATCGCACGCAGGATTTCACTGCACGCCAATGCCGACCCGATCGCGTCCCCATCAGGACGGGCATGCGTGGTGAGCAGGAACCGCTGCCGCTGTTCGATTTCTTTTAAAACCTGTTGCAACATACGGCCAGACTCGATTATTTGCTTTTCTTCTTGGCGCGATTCAAAAGATCGTTGATGCGGGCTTCGTATTTCTGTGAGCGATCAAGTTGAAAAAACAATTCCGGAGCGCGCCGCAAATGCAAACGCTCAGCCAATTCGTGGCGGATGAATCCAACAGCCCCAGCCAGCCCTTCCAGGCTGCGTTCTGCCTCCGCGTCATCACCTTCGACCTCTATAAGTACCCGCGCTGAGCGGGCATCCTCGGCAAGTTCTACCTTACTCACGTTGACGAGACCGATTCGCGGATCCGCGAGTTCGCCCTCGACCATCGTCTCAATTTCTTCGCGTAACGCTTCCCCCAACCGTTCCCGGTGGTGTTTTTGTCCACGCCGTTCCACTTTTCCGGCCCTCGGATAAAACGAATGAGAATACCAGAAAAGCCGCCTGGGTTGGCTCACGAATTGGACATCTGCGGGTACTTCGGTTTATAGCCAGCCTGGGAACTGCAGATGGTCCAGTTGGTCAAGAGTTTAAACGGCCCATAGTAGCCTTTGCCGGCAGCCAATTGGCCGAACCACGAGTAAAATTGCCGTATCCTAATGCCACCCATGCTCTCTGTCTCTCAGTCCCAACTCACTTTTCAAAGCGGCGGCAAGGAAATTGGCCTCGACTGTTTTCTCCCCCCAAACGATGGCCGCGCTCTTCCGACGGTCATCGGCCTTCACGGGTCGGGCGGAGGACACGTCAGCATGGCTGAACCCGCAACCCTGTTGGCCGGACAAGGTTTTGCAGTGTATGTTCTGCACTATTTCGATCGTACCGACACCGTCTATGCAGACGGCCTGCAGACAATTGCCCGCCATTTTCCTGCCTGGATGAAAACTTTGTGGGATTGCGTCAGCTTTGTCGCACATCGGCCGGAGGTTGACCCGGCACGTATCGGACTCATGGGCTTTTCACTGGGCGCATATCTCTCGCTCTCCGCCGCCAGCATTGATTCGCGGATTCAGGCCGTCGTGGAGTTCTTCGGCGGATTTCCCAAGGAAATGAAATTGTTTATGCGCCGGCTCTGTCCCGTTTTGATCTTGCATGGCGATCAGGATAAGACTGTTCCCGTGCAAGAGGCATATCATCTGCAACAACTGCTCGAGAAGAAAAACATTCCTTACGAGATCCAGATCTATCCGGGTATCGGCCACGGCTTCAGCGCGGACGTCTGGCGTGACGCTGGTCTGCGCTCACTGGCATTTCTCAACAAATATCTTGCCGGCATGGGTGCATAATTCATTGGTATCCCGAGCGGAGCGATGGATCTGCAGTTTTCTATGGAACTCGCTTACCCAATTTTCCGTAAACTAGAGTAGAGGAAAACCATGATAGCTTTCCTGCTCTGGTGCATTTTGTTCGTGATCTGCTGGCCGCTGGCCTTGTTCGCGCTGGTGCTCTATCCAATCGTCTGGCTCTTCCTGCTGCCCTTTAGGATTATTGGAATTGCCGTACACGGAGTGTTGGAATTGATCTGGGCTGCAGTCACTCTTCCAGCTCGCCTGCTGACTGCACCATTCCGGTTGTGAGGAGTCTACTCTTCCACCTTTGTTGGAATCGCTAGGCCTAATTCCTTCATCACTCTCTGCAAGTCTTTCCACGTTTCTTTTTTCTGTCGCGGGTCCCGCAACAGAAACGCGGGATGATAAGTTACTGCCAGCTTGGTGCCTCGAAAGTCATACCAGCGTCCACGCAGTTCGGACATTGGAGCATTGATCGCAAGCAGAGTTTTCGCGGCTACAGCTCCGAGGGCCACGATTACCTTGGGCTTGATCACTTCGATTTGCCGCATTAGAAATGGCGAACAGGTTTCGCATTCCTCGCGCTCTGGGGTGCGATTCCCCGGCGGCCGGCATTTGATGATGTTTGCAATATAGACGTCCTCACGACGCAGCCCCATGGCCTTGATCATGTTGTTCAGCAACTGACCCGCACGGCCTACAAACGGTTCGCCCTGCTCATCTTCATCAGCCCCGGGCGCTTCGCCGATAAACATTAAATCCGCGTTTGGATTACCCACTCCAAAGACGATCTGTTTCCGGCCTTGCTTGTGCAACACGCAGCGCGTGCAATCGCCCAGGTCTTCGCGAATGATCCGAAGCGCCTTTACTGGATCGACCGCGCTCGACTCCGGCTTCGATGGGGCAAATATATCTTCTTCCGCTGCGGGCATTGCTGCTCGATGCATCTCTTCTCCCTGCTCCGGCTGCGCTTCACCGGCCTCATCTTGAATTAGCGGCCGACGATAAAAATCATAAATGCCCAATTCGTTGTAGTAATGCAGGCGCTCGGTCAAAGCGCGTTTAAGCTGAGGGTCGAGTGTGCGTGGCATCCGCGAGTGAGATTATCAGGAATGACGGTGGAAAAGTACTTCCCGAATCTAGTGCTCAAACCCTGATTTCTTCGAGGCATTTTGAAGGATCTTCACATGAAGAACATTATTCGACGTCACCACGAAATCGCTCTCCGCATGGAAGGTTTCCTTCTCTGATCTCGGCCATCCTCGCATGACGCTCCGCGTTTGAATAAAGATCTCATAATCTCCTGCCTTAAGTTCACTCGAGGGCACTGCGGAAGAATCAGGACGCGGTGGCCGGTATAGAGGCCACTTGAATCGCAGGGCCGCGTTAAGGCGGGTCAAACTTAGCATCGCAAATCTCACGCGCGGTGCACGAGTGATGTAGCGACGATTGCTCTCGCAGCACGGGTAGCCCACGGGGACGAGCGATCGGGAGTGCACCGCTTCCGCCATCTCCGGCCCGATAAGCACGACATCGTCGCTGGCGCCCGCCAAACTTCCGCCCGACAGTTCGACCGTGTAGCGATGCAATTTCGAAGTTGTGAACGAAAGCGTGAATGGGATGTCGTCTGACAAGTTGTAGATATTGTGGCCATCAGCGGTGGCCAGAGTAAGCGTGATTCCAGGCGGGTTTTCCTTGACGCCTACAGTGTGCTCGTTGTCAAAGCTGGACTGGGCAACGCAACTAAGGGAAACGAAGAGCAAAGCAATGCCGGCTCTCATCTGCTAAGCCTTGAGAGCTGACCTTTGCTGGCAAAGATGAACCACCTGATCCAGCACGCGTTGCGCCACTTCCCATTTCGTGGTTTCCGGAACTTCGATAACTTCGGCTGGCGTAATAATCGTCACCGCATTGCGGTCGGAGTCAAATCCGACCCCTTCGTGCGAAACATCATTCACTACCACCGCATCGAGCGATTTCGAGACCAGTTTCTTCCGCGCGTTCTCCAGCGCATTCTGCGTCTCTGCCGCAAATCCAATTACGATTTGCGATTTCTTACGCCGCGCGATCTCGGCCAAAATGTCCGCCGTAGGCTCCAACTCCAGGTTCATGGGCCCGCTGCGTTTAATTTTCTGTGCTTGCGCC